>JAAYMV010000114.1 GCA_012521185.1 Bacillota bacterium | reverse complement strand
TCATTGCATTTATAACAAAATACCAGTTGACTCGTTCCCTTAGGGTTGGTGGGTCCTATTTCATCCTACAGTTGCTTGACACGATCTTGAAAAGGTTGTTGCTTGACATATACCATGGTTATGATAAGATTTAATTCATAGTAAATCGGTCTAGTTAGATTACATTAGGTATTTATTAAGACTAGGAGGATATTTTCGTTGACCAAGGATTATGATAAGAGAGAATCAAAGCCTAAGAGTAATTTATTGGCCAGAGCTGTAGCTAATTTTTCGCAGATTGGAGTAACAATTGCTGCCACAATTATAGTAGGTGTACTTTTAGGCAAATTCTTAGACAGTTTATTTGGGACAACACCTTGGTTATTATTAGTTTTTTCTTTGCTAGGAGTTGGGGCTGCCTTTAAGGGGCTGCTTAATTTGCCAGAGGATCAGGATTAATGACTTATGGCAGTTTGGGAAGAGGGAAAAGATGAACTTATCTGACTTAGCCAAAAAAATGATTGTTTCAATTCTAATTATAGCTGCTTTGTGTTTTGTAGGCTCTGTGATCTATTATCGTTCCTTAGATTTATTACCTTTCGCAATTGGACTTTTATTAGGCTCACTGGTTAGTATAATCAAGGTGATTTTACTTGAGCATATTGTTAACAAAGCTATATCTCTGGGTAAGGAACGGGCAGGGTTATATTTCAGTTTAAACCACTTGCTGAGGCTTGCTTTAAGTGGAGCAGTTTTGGTTATTGGAGCAGTGGTACCAGGTATTAGCCTGTGGGGTGTTGCAGCTGGGGTCTTAGCTTTCCAGATCGCCACATATACTATGAATTTTTCTACTAAGAAAAGCAAAAAAATTAGCTCAGGGGGTGATCGTTGATTGAATCTATTAGATATCAGGAACCGCTGGGTAATACAGATTGCTGGTGTTGAAGTCTGGATTACCGAAACCATTGTTAACACTTGGATTATAATGGCTGTTTTAATTGGATTGGCGGTAATTGTTCGATTCAAGCTGAGAAAATTTAAAGAAGTTCCCACAGGATTTCAAAATATTATCGAAGCTGCTGTAGAAATTTTTGATAATTTTGTTGTAGGTACTGTAGGTAAAAAATTGTCGTATATTGCGCCTTGGTTTTTTGCAGTATTTGCTTTTATCCTGTTAAGTGCTTTATCAAGCATCGTTGGCTTGCGGGCACCAACAGCTGATTGGGCAACAACATTTGCTCTAGCTTTGGCTAGTTTTGTCATCATGTTTGTCTTAGGTGTTAAATATCGAAAAGGTGCATATTTGAAAGGATTTGTTGACCCCCATTGGATATTTTTCCCAATGAACCTAATTGGTGAATTGGCTAAGCCGGTAGCTTTAAGTTTCCGTCTTTTTGGAAATATGCTTTCAGGTACAATTATTTTAACCCTGTACTATGCACTGACGCCAAAGTTTGTGCAATTTGGTATTCCGGCTTTTTTACATGCCTTCTTTGACGTAGTTTTTGGTGGCTTACAAACTTATATTTTTGTGATTATTAGCTTAATGTACGTAAGAATTGCTGCAGATGATAATTGGTGATGATGAAGAAACTATAAAATAGACAGTGAATGGAGGAATTTATTTATGGAAACTTTAGGGATTGTAATAAGTGTAGCACATATTGCGGCTGCTATTGCGTTGCTTAACGGGGTGTTTACAACTTTTGGACAGGCTCGTGTTGCTGCTCAGGCAATTGAATCCATGGCGAGACAACCAGAAGCCGCAGATGATATTCGCAGTGCTATGTTTGTTGGATTGGCGTTTGCGGAGACTTCAGGTATTTATGGGCTTTTGATTGCCATTATTATGTTATTTGCGAATCCACTTGTAAATCGTTTAATTAGTTTAATTGGCTAACCCCAAGTAAAAGAAATATGGATGTGAAAAATGAAAGGGGGCCATTTGAATTTGCATAATTTGATATTTTTAGCTCAGACCGTACCTGAAGGACGAGTTTTTGGTCTGGATTCTCAAACTCTGATCAGCATTGGTATACAATTATTCAATGCTATTCTACTAGCAGTAGTTTTAGGCTATTTACTTTATAAGCCAGTGAAAGAGTTTATGCAGAATCGGACAAATCGGATTCAAAGTCAACTGGACGATGCTGAGGCAACAATGGAAAAAGCTAATCAGCTGATTGCCCAGTATAATGCTAAGTTAAAGGATATTGAAAAAGAACGGGCTGAGATTTTAAATGCTGCTCGTTGGGACGCTAGTGAAAATAGCAAAGTGATAATTGAAGAAGCCAAGCGCGAAGCGGAAGCAATTATAAAGAGAGCCCGCGAAAGAGTGGCTGCGGATCAGCAGCGTCTCAAAGAAGAAACACGACGTCATATTATTGAACTAGCTGCTTTAATAGCGGAAAAATATATCACTGCTAATATTGGCGAACAAGAGCAGAATCAGATTTTTGAGGAAACCCTAGCTCAGATGGAGGAAATAAGATGGCAAAATTAAAGGCTAGGTATGTTGACGCACTTTTAGAGTTAGCAGAGGAAAATGCTAATTTAGAGCAGGATTTAGAGCAAGCTCTATTACTGCGTGATTCTTTAAGTGATCAGGATGTGTTAAAATTTTTAATGCATCCGCATGTTCCTGATCAGGATAAGCAGCAACTTTTTGCAGAAGTGTTTGCAGATAAGCTTGCTGAATATTTGTTAGGGTTTCTATATCTAATGATCCGTAAAAATCGAGAAGCACTAATTGTACCTATCTTAAATGATTTTATTATTGGCGTGAAACGTCGTTTAGGAATAGTAACGGCTAAAGTTGTTTCGGCTAAGCCATTAACTGAACAACAAATTGATGCCCTTAAAAAGGTTCTGGCTCGTCAACTTGAGATGCAGGTAGAACTGGATTTGTCAGTGAATCCTAATGTATTAGGCGGTTTTTATATTGAAGTTGACGGACGGATCTTTGATGGTACTATCAGATCTAGACTAAATAATATTAAATATCGTTTAAAACGTGAAATCTATGATGCTAGCTAATCCATTTGGAGGCTAGCTTTTTTATTTTTTGTTTTATATTTTAATAGGCATGCCAAAAAGGAAAATAGCTATATTGTAATTATTATGATGATAAAAGGCTGTTTAAAAATATAGGGGAGGTTTAACTATGCGAGTAAGAGTATTCATTTTGGCGTGCTTAGTTACGATGGTGTTTTCTGTAGTTACACCTAGCTATGCTCAAAAAGTTACTTTGACAGTTTGGGAATCCACCGATGGACCAGATGAATTTGTTAGGCAGGCGGGTCAAGCTTTTACCAAGCTCCATCCCCATATAACTATTAATTATGTTAATGTTGAGTTAGGAGATTCAACTTCACAAATTGCCTGGGATGGTCCTGCAGGAGTAGGTCCGGATTTGTTTGCTGCTCCCCACGATAAGCTTGGTGAATTAGTAATGGGTGGGCACATTCTACCGACTGTTGATTCAGAAGAAATAGGTCAACGAGTATTGGAAACCTGTCGAACTGCATTAACCTACGAGGGAACTATGTACGGTTATCCAGTGTCTGCAGAAACTTATGCACTATTTTATAACAAGGCTTATATAAATCCTGAAGAAGTACCAACAACCTGGGATGAGTTAAAAGAGTTTGCTGCTAAGTTCAATCAGGAAAATCCAGGAAAATTTTGCTTTATAATGGATGTTAGTAGCGGTTATTACACGATTATTTTTACAACTAGTCAAGGCAATCGCCTGTTTGGTCCTGATGGCACAGATACAGTTAACACCAATATTAATTCTCCTGCATCTGTTGAAGGAATGAAATTTTTCCAAGGTCTACGCGAGATCTTGGATGTTCCAGCTGCAGACTTAACCACATCAATTTGTGATAGCGCATTTATGAGTGGCGATGCTGCTCTATACATTACAGGTTTATGGAATGTAGCAAACTTTGAGAATGCTGGCTTAAATTTTGGCGTAGCTCCATTACCAGCACTACCAGGTAATGATACACCAGTTGCTTCTTTCTCTGGTATAAGAGCTATGTTTGTTTCGGCTTATACTTATCATCAAGAAGAAGCAGAGCTATTCGCTAAGTTTTTAGTATCAGAAGAAATGCAAAAACTTCGTTTTGACATTACTGGAACACTACCAGCCATTCCGCTTGAGGTCGAAAGTCCTTATATTGAAGGATTCTTGGTTCAATTAGAACATGCTTTTCCAATGCCTTCTATTCCACAAATGGGGGCGTATTGGGATGCAATGAATTCGGCCAGTGCTAATATATGGGATGGGGCTGATATTCAAGCAGAACTAGATGCTTGTAATACAGCTATACTTCAATAATTATGGAGGAGGTATCATTAAGTGATACCTCCTTATCATAAGTTAAAGGTGGTGTTAGAATGGCAATAAAAGACAACCAAAGAACTAAAGTATTAATTAGTTCTATTCTTTTTATGGGCTTAGGACATCTTTTGTACCTTAAACAATACTTAAAGGGATGTTTCTATGCAGTTATTGAAGGGATTTTCCTCTTTTTTATGCCAAGAATTATAAATGTTTTAGCTAATTTACGAACCCTTGGTGAACCCCAACCACACCTGCCAATAAGAGAACGAGCTAATTCTATCTTTATGCTAATAGATGGTGTGATTGTGTTAGCTGTAATTGCTATCTTTATAATCATATATATTATTTCAGTTAAAAGTGCTTTAGCAGAGTATGATGGGGATTCTAGGGGAACTAAAGTTTTTCCGATTTTAGGTCTTGCTCCTAGTGTTGGTTTGGTGGTTTTCTTTGTTCTTGTGCCTTTAGTATTCTCAGCTAGCGTTGCTTTCACTAATTATTCTGCTCCTGCTAACATACCTCCGAATAATACTGTTGATTGGGTAGGTTTGGATAATTTTGTGACACTTTTTGGTGGAAATGCTGCCTGGACAGGTGCTCTGGGTCGAGTAGCTCTCTGGACCTTGACTTGGGGTGCTTTAGCCACAGCAACTTGTTACTTTGGCGGAATGTTAATGGCAGTAGTTCTATCGGAAAGTAATTTAAGGATTGCTCCATTTTTCCGCATAATCTTTATCCTCCCTTACGCGGTTCCATCGGTTATTAGCATGCTAGTTTGGCAAAACTTATTAAACGGAACCTTTGGTACAATCAACCGGACTTTAAAACTTTCTATTCCGTGGTTAGGCGATCCAGGATTAGCTAAGTTTACCACAGTGATGGTTAATCTTTGGGCAGGTTTTCCATATTTTATGCTCTTGATTCTTGGCAGCATGACTGCCATCTCCCAAGATATTTATGAAGCCGCCTTGATTGATGGAGCTAGTAAATACCAAATATTTAGAAGAGTCACTTTCCCTATAGTGTTATATCAAACTGCGCCTTTAATCATTATGTCCTTCACCCATAACATTAACAATTTTGGTGCCATCTTTTTCTTAACGGGTGGGAAGCCAGTAGTAGCTGATTCTACAATCACTAGTGCTGGGGGTACGGATTTGTTAGTTACCTGGATTTATAAACTGACTGTTAACCTATTGAAGTATAATTACGCTTCTGTATTAGCGGTAATGATTTTTATTATTTTAGCACCAATAGCCATACTGAACTTAAGTCGAACCAGGTCTTTTAGGGAGGGAGAACTCTAATGAAGGCGAAACTCAAGATTAATATTAATACGATGATAGTTTTAGTGTTTCTCACTCTAAGTGCTTGTGGTGTTTTGTACCCATTGGTCTATGTGGTAAGTGCAGCATTTTCACCTGGTAATTCCATTGCTTCATTAAATATAGTGCCTTTTGGCGATGGCGTAACCATAAAGCATTTTCAACATTTATTTAAGAATACAAACTATTTAATTTGGTTTAGAAATACGTTGATTGTAGCTATGTCTACTTGTATTTGTACTGTGTTTATTTCATCCTTGACCGCTTATATATTTTCCCGTTTTCGCTTTACCTTTAAGAAAACCATGATGACTGCCATGTTGATTTTACAAATCTTTCCCTCTTTTGTAGGGATGGTTGCAATTTATGTACTATTACTACGGATCGGTGGGTTAGATACCTTGTGGGGCTTGGTTTTAGTTTATTTGGCAGGGAACATTCCTTATAATACTTGGCTGGTAAAAAGCTATTTGGATACAATTCCTCGAAGTTTAGATGAAGCAGCTATTATTGATGGGGCCAGTTATTTTACTACTTATCTGCGGATTATTGTACCAGTGGCTAGGCCAATTTTAACTTTTTTAGCGATTGCTAGTTTTACTGCACCGTGGATGGATTTTATTTTTCCGAAACTGATCCTGCGTTCAGCGAATAAACAAACTTTAGCTCTGGGACTTTTTAGTTTTGTTACAGATCGAAAAAATGAGTTTACTACTTTTGCGGCTGGTTCCTTATTAGTGGCTATTCCTTTCATCATTTTCTTCATTGCTTCACAGAACTTGTTGATTTCATCACTTGGAGCCTCGACAATTAAAGAGTAAGGAGGTTGAAGTACATGCGTAGAGAACTTCTAGTTATATTAGTTTTCTTAAGTGTACTGGGTGGTTTAGTTCTGATGAAAACTAGCGTAATATTTGCTAATAATCATCGGCCTGGAATTTTTGTGGAGAGGGTGGAGGGTATTTCTACAGATTTTATTAAAGGTGTAGATATTTCTAGTGTGATCGCCTTAGAAAATAGTGGAGTAGTTTTTTATAATACCGAAGGTCAAGAACAGGATATTTTTCAGACTTTAAAAGAACATGGCGTTAATTATATTCGTGTTCGGGTTTGGAATGATCCCTATGATGCAGCTGGAAATAGTTATGGTGGAGGTAATAATGACCTAAATACTGCTCTACAAATAGGGAAACGAGCTTCTAAATATGGTTTGAAGGTATTTGTCAACTTCCATTACTCAGATTTTTGGGCAGATCCAAGCAAACAACAAGTGCCGAAGGCTTGGCAAAACTTAAATATTGAAGATAAAGCTACTGCTCTTTATCATTTCACAAAGGATGCCTTAGAACAAATGCTTGATGCAGGTATTGATGTAGGCATGGTGCAACTAGGTAATGAAACAACAGGTAAGATGTGTGGCGAGAATAATTGGATAAATATTAGTAAGCTATTAAACGCTGGTAGTAAAGCAGTGCGCGAAATCAGTGCTAGCTATCAAAAAGAGATCTTAGTAGCAGTACATTTTACTAATCCGGAAAGAGTAGGGGAGTATCATCGTTATGGAATGATTTTAAATAACTTTAAGGTTGATTATGATGTTTTTGCTAGCTCTTATTATCCTTATTGGCATGGAAGTTTAGAGAATTTGACTGCTCAATTAAAAAGTATTGTCGAGAACTTTGGTAAAAAAGTATTGGTAGCAGAAGTAGCCTATGCTTATACTTATGAAAATGGAGATAATTTTGCTAATACCATATCGGAAGCAAGTTATGTTGTTAAGCCTTACCCGATTAGTGTGCAAGGTCAAGCCAATGCCATTCGAGATTGTATCCAGGCTGTGGTCAATGTTGGCGAGGCGGGGCTAGGAGTATTTTATTGGGAGCCAGCTTGGATTCCTGTACCGGGAAGTAATTATCAAGAACGCTTTACTCTTTGGGAAAAGTATGGTTCTGGCTGGGCTACAAGCTATGCTGCCTCCTATGATCCTGTAGATGCTGGTGTATACTATGGTGGCAGTTCTTGGGATAATCAAGCATTATTTGACTTTACTGGTAGACCCTTAGCTTCTTTACAAGTGTTTAAATATGTTGCTACTGGTGCAAAAACCAGGTTAGCTATTGATGCTGTCGAAGAAGTAGAAGTTAAGGTCAGAATTGGTGATCCAATTGTTTTACCTGATCAAGTGACAGTAATTTATAATGATGGAAGTAGGCAAATGGTAAGTGTACAGTGGGAAGATGCTGAGTTAATTGCTATGTCACATAAAGGACCAGCAAAATACTTACTCTATGGTACGACTGGTAGTGGAGATGCGCAGGTAAGAGCTTTTTGTAAAGTACTGGTTGTTGAAAGAAACTATATTGATAATCCGAGTTTTGAAGAACCGGATCTTTCCATGTGGAAGATAACTAATATTGGAAACGTTACTACTGAACTTGGAGTTATTGATAAACTCGCCGATGCTAAAAGTGGTTCGAAGTCGCTACACTTTTATTCCCGTAATAATGTTCATTTTACTGTTGAACAAGAGATCAAAAACTTAGCACCAGGACGTTATAATTTTAGTTTATTTATTCAGGGTGGTGATGCAAAAACGCAAGATATTTATATTTATGCGATTGCTGATGGAAAAACTTTTCGAGTAGCTACTGATATAGATGGTTGGAGAAACTTTAGAAATCCTGTGATTGAGGATATCCCAGTAGAATCAGGTACTATTGTAGTTGGAGCCCATGTTAAATGTGGAACTGGTGCTTGGGGTACTCTGGATGATTTTTTACTCTCACCAGTAGAATAAGTAGGTTGCCAAAGGTGATTCCTCAGCTAGACTTTCTTGGGACTATATGGGTACAGCTATACATTAAAAATTAGATAATGTAGGGCTAGCCAAAGAGGATAGGAGGGCATCAGGTGATTTTAACAGTTACACTCAATCCAGCTATTGATAAGCTCTATCAGGTGGATAACTTTACTGTAGGCAGCGTATTTAGACCCCGTAATATGTGGGTAACCGCTGGTGGCAAAGGAATTAATGTGGCTAAAGTTGCAGCAATCTTAGGAGAAAAGGTAATTGCGACTGGATTCTTAGGTGGTAAAAACGGCCAGTTTATTAGCGAGCAGTTAGAGCAGTTGGGAATCATTAATAAGTTTGTTCAAATCGCTGGGGAAACTCGTACCTGTACAACTATCAATGACTCCTTAGCCCATACCTTTACTGGGATTTTAGAACCAGGGCCTACTATTTCCATCTCAGAGCAAAATTGCTTATTAGATAATTTTCAAACACTGGTTTCTAGTGTAGAGCTAGTAATAATATCAGGCAGTTTACCCCAAGGAGTATCTTCAGAATTCTATGGTGAGATGATCAAAATTGCTAAAGCACAAGGGAAGAAGGTAATCCTAGACACAAGCGGTTCAGTTTTAATCAATAGCTTGTCGTACTCGCCTTTGATGATTAAGCCCAATAGAGAAGAACTAGAAAGCATTGTAGGAAAATCATTAAAAGAAGACCAAATCCTTAAAATTGCAAAAGAAATAGCCGATAAATATAATATAGAAATAGTGTGTGTTACTTTAGGTGAATCTGGTTGTATTGCTGTTACCGAAGCAGGACATTTTTACTTGCGTGGACCAAAGGTGGAACCAATAAATACGGTTGGTTCTGGTGATTCCTTTGTTGCTGGCTGCACAGTAGCCTTGGTTCAAAACCAAACGATAGAACAAGTTTTAAAAATGGGTATGGCTTGTGGAACAGCTAACACACAATTTGCTGAGGCAGGAAAAGTCAGTAAAGGACTTGTAGAAAAGTATTTTCAGTTAATTTCTATCGTTCGAGATTAGAGTATTGCTTCCCTCTACCCTAATTGACATCTTTATGGTATAATTATTAGTAATAAAGAAAGAGGGGATGAGATGGACGATTCACCTGTGCCGAAGAACATTTTGTTAATTGAGCATGTTTATAAGGTACTATTAAGTTCTTTGAGGTATTTCAAGATCTTGTACGTTGGCAAGACAGAACTTCCAGTCAAATTATTGTGTTGATGATAATATTTAAACACAAACAAACGATATTTAATTATTTATTCGACTGGAGGACGAAAAAACAAGATGGATAGCGGCAGTATATCGATTATTTTAAGTTTAGCTGGTTTGTTAATGATGTCGGCGTATTTCTCTGCCACAGAAACTGCTTATTCTTCATTACGTAAAGTTAGATTGAAAAATTTAGCAGCCGATGGTAACCGTAGAGCTGAATTAGCATTACAGATTGCATCAGATTTTGACCGGCTTTTATCAACGATTTTAATTGGAAACAATATTGTAAATATCACTGCAGCATCGCTTAGTACAGTACTGTTTGTAAAATACTTTGGAAACGCTGGAGTTACAATTTCAACTGTTGTGATGACATTGCTAGTATTAATTTTCGGTGAGATTTCTCCTAAGAGTTTAGCCAAAGAAACACCTGAGAAATTTGCTATGTTAGTTGCGCCAATTACTAGATTTTTTATGGTAATTTTAGCACCATTTAATTTGTTCTTTGCTAATTGGAAAATCTTATTGGCAAAAATCTTTAAGGTTGATGGTGATCGTGGTATTACAGAAGAAGAATTACTAACTATTGTCGATGAAGCACAGCAAGATGGTGGAATTAACGAACAAGAAGGCGAATTGATTCGCAGTGTAATTGAATTTGATGATTTAGAAGCCATTGATATTTTTACTCCGCGAGTAGACGTGGTAGCTGTGGAGGAAAATACACCTCAGGAAGAGATTGCCG
>JAAYMV010000113.1 GCA_012521185.1 Bacillota bacterium | reverse complement strand
TCTCAATAATTCGATTCCACTGTATCCAGTAGCACCTACCACAGCAACTTTTAGCATCCTCTTACTTCCTCTCCAATCATTTGTATCATTATACTAATAATATGAGTTAATATGCAACGGTTATTTGTTGTTTTTATGTTAATCTTTTGTAAACAAAAGCACTGCCCGACAGTTTCTCAACTGTTTAGGCAGTGCTCAAACAAATTCCATGGGTATTTTGCTTCCGGCAGCCTTTTAAAAACCAATTTTTCCTTAGTTGTTGGATGAATAAACTCTAATTGGTAAGCCCATAAAGCTATCGAAACTCCAGGTTCCTGTCGACCATAACGGTGATCACCAAGAATCGGATGACCAATAGCTGCTAACTGGGTTCGAATTTGATGGGAGCGCCCCGTATATAATTGGACTTCTACTAAGCTGCATTCTGCTGCCTCAGCCAATACTTGATAACTTAAAATCCCTTCTTTACCACCAGGAATTGGTGTTTCAGAACAAGTTACCAAATTTGTCCGCTGATCCTTGCGCAAGTAATGAACTAGTCTAGCAGATGGTTTTGCTAATTTTCCATGAACCACTGCTAAATAAGTCTTCCCCAAACTTCGTTTCTGAAATTGTTTATTTAAACGGCCAGCAGCTTTAGAGGTTTTGGCAAAAACCATCAGCCCACCTACTGGGCGATCTAAACGATGAATCAAAGCTAAGTAAACATTACCTGGCTTTTGGTACCTAATTTTAAGATCCTGTTTCAAAATACTTAACAAATCTAAATCGCCTGTTCGATCTCCTTGTGACAACATATTCGGCGGCTTAACCACCACCAGCAAGTGATTATCCTCATAAATAATCGGGATATCACTCACCGCTTTTTTACGCCAATTCATTAAATCTAGCAACTCCTTGTCGATAAACCAAACCATACAGCACTAAATTCAGTACACCATAAAAAATTAGTGACAAGATTAGGCTTTGAATAAAATTCAATTCTAACAAGAATACCGCACCCACGGGAATTACTGCAAATACCGCTGTAACTAACATACTAAAGACCACATTCAAATTTTGTTTAACAGCCTTTTGCTCAGTATCCCAATCAAGCTTAGGGTTAAATAAATCCAGCAAAATCCCTCCTAAAGCCGAGACTAAAAGGGGCATCCACCCAAGAACCAACAGACTAATTGCCAAATATAGGGGTACTTGTAAAAGTATAACCATAATCGCCAAGAAACCTAATGCTCCCAATCCACTTAAAACCATACTTGATAAAACCTTGGCGGTTATTTGTGTTTGATAACTAACTGGAATGTATTTTTTTAAATACAAATCCTGCCCTTCTCTAGAAATCGACGTGGCTGTAATTCCATTGGCTCCTGCAATAAAGCTAATTATACCTAAGCCGACTACTAAAATAATACCAGCATAATCTGGTTCTAACAATATTGAGCGAAACATCTCTACGCCTTGGCGACCTTCAGCACCTGATAACAGGAAAGGAAAAACCAAAAATACTGGCCAAAGGAAATTCATTAAGACACAATTAAGAAAGTAAACTGGTGTCCTAAGTAATAACTTTAACTCCACTATTGTATAAGAGATCAACGCAGACCTTTCCTTTACCTTAGCTTCCAATTCCAACTGGGAAACCTTACGTTTAGCACTAGTTTCGGAAAAGCCCATAACGCCTTTAATATACACTAACTCACCAAAATACAGTAACAAGATGAATAGTAATCCAGAAATAGCTGCGAAAACTAATAAATTAATCAGTCCGGTAATACTGTTGTAATTTAGCAATGCTTCGATAGCCCACTGTACGGTGGGAAATACTCTAGAAGTCAAAAAGGCCAGAGAATTGTTGCCGGTAAGCAACAATTGCTCTAGTTCTTCTGGACTTAAGCTGGTTTGAAACTTCTGTAAGGCAAAATTAAGCCCCAAAGCAATAAATACACCAATTATCCCACTGATCGTCCGAAATAAATCTTTATGTTTTGATAGGTTGGTAAACCGCATAACGAGCATGGCAATCACTGCTGCTATCACCAACGGAACAACAGGAACTAAGCTAAAGATGAACAAACTGTACAAATAATATAATAAGCCAGCACTAGATTTAAGACCGTATACAGCAAAAAATGGCACCATAATGAAAGCAGTAATTAAATATTCAAAGAGCACTATTACTAAGAACTTAGCGGCAATTATTTCTCTTGGTCGTATCGGCAAAGGTAAAAAGCTCTCCAGATCAGTAGAAAAATAAAAACTACTCATTATATAAGTAATCCCAAAAACTAATATAATGGCTGAACTGGCTGCCAAACCTAAGCCTAAAATAACTCCTTGCTGGTCAATTACAGAAAATTGATTGTACATTTGTAGTGCTAAAGCAAAAATACTAAGAAAAATACTAAAGATGGCGAAACCTACTACCGCATATAAAAGCAGTGTAATCAATTTATTTTTGGACTTAATGCCTAAACCTGGACTACTTTTCAATAAGACACGCGTTAGAATTAAGATTTTATTCTTCATCTCTAGTCAGCTCCAAGAAAATGTTTTCTAATGATGCATCGCTAGCAAAACGGGCTCTAACTTCATCAATTTTGCCGGTAAACAAAATCTTGCCCTTATTGATAATCGCTATCCGATCACATAATTTTTCTGCTACATCAAGAACATGAGTAGAAAAGAAAACAACTTTTCCTTGCTGAACATGTTCGTGCATCATTTCCTTTAAGATAAAGGATGAACGGGGATCTAAACCAGTAAGCGGCTCATCCAATATCCATACTGGAGGATTATGAATTAATACACCCATTAATACAATCTTTTGCCGCATACCGTGAGAATAGCTTTGAATCGAATCCATTAGTGCGTCATTCATCTCAAAACGTTTTG
>JAAYMV010000112.1 GCA_012521185.1 Bacillota bacterium | reverse complement strand
GTACATGTTCACTTGTTTGGCACATTCCACTCTACTCCACTATTACCGGACTGTTTAAAATACGTAGATCTATTCGTTGCGCAACGATACCACGACGTTTTAAATCATTTAAAATAAGATCTAAACGCACAAACTTTCCTTCTAAATCCCGTAAATCTCCAAGATAAATCTGTGTACCTTGTCTAGTGATTAGTATTTGCTGTTCATTATTCCATTCAGATATTAGTTCATATAAATCCTCTGGCATATCACTTAAAACACGAGCAATAACACGTAATCGTTCTAGTTCTTCAATATCCGCATTAGTAATTATCGGTAACGTTAGCATTTGAAGATTTAAGGAAGGTGGCAATAAAACACCTTCTTGATCCAAAAACAGATAACTTCCCTCAACTGGTATCATTGCTATGGGATTTCTTTCGGTGATATTTACAATTAACCGATTAGGCCACTGCCAATTTATTCCTACCTGTTTTACCCAAGGATGCTCCAATAACTGATCAACTATTAACTGTCGATCTACACAAAATACATTCTGAGGGTAAAAGGTAGTATAAGCAACTAGCTCAGTGTTTACAATATTTTTTGTATCTGCCCATTCTAATTCTTCAGCGTAAAAATAACTGCTATTTAAAAAAGCATACAACATTAAAACTAAACCAATAATAGCTATTGATAATATTCTACGTTGCATTTCATTCCTCCTTCACCCTCATTCATTTTTCATTTTCCTTCAAAAAATGGGAAGTCCATTCTTCCCATCGAATTCTACCACCTACTGCTTGTAATTTGTCAACTAGCTTTTCATAACCTCTTTCGATATGTTCAACTCCAGTAATCTCTGATTGGCCATTAGCTGCCAAGCCAGCGATTACTAAAGCAGCACCAGCTCGTAAATCACTAGCTCTAACAGATGTACCGGATAATTCCTTGACGCCACGAACTAAGGCAGCATTACCATCAACCTCAATATTGGCGCCCATTCGTCTTAATTCTTCAACATGTCCAAAGCGACGAGAGTAAACTGTCTCCCGTATTAGACTACTACCTTGCGCTAGGCAAGTTAAAGTTAAATATTGTGGTTGCAAATCTGTGGCAAAACCTGGATATGGTAAGGTTAATATGTTCGCTGGATAAAATTTATTTCTACCTGTAATGGTAATGCTATTAGCAGCAACCTCTAACTCAAAACCATTCTCCTTTAGTTTATCAATCAAATGCACTAAATGCTGAGGAATCACATTTTCCACTGTTAGTTTTCCTTGAGTAATTGCTCCCGCTATTAAAAAACTACCAGCTTCAATCCGATCAGGTATTACCCGATAATTTGTATTACCTAAGCTGTCTACCCCATGGATGGTAATGGAATTCGAACCAGCACCAAAAATCTTAGCTCCCATCTGGTTAAGAAAATTTTGCGCATCAACTATCTCTGGTTCTCTAGCGGCATTATGAATTACAGTAGTCCCTTCAGCTAAAGTGGCCGCCATCATTATGTTCTCAGTCGCTCCCACACTGGGAAAATCTAAAACTATTTCACACCCTACCAGTCTTTTGGCTCGGGCTGTGATAAACCCGTGCTCTTCTTGAATATCAGCACCTAACTTGCGTAAGTTCTTTAAATGCAAATCAATCGGCCGATCTCCAATAGCACAACCACCTGGCTTGGTTATCCTGACCCAACCAAGTCGGGCCAACAGCGGTCCCATTACTTGAATTGAAGCTCGCATTTCTTGGACTAAGTCAGTTGGGGTTACCCCAGTCAGTTCACCAACCTCTAAAGTTAACTTTGAATCTATCAGCTTGGCCTTTACGCCTAAGGATTCTAAAACCCCAATCATTGTATATACGTCTTTGATAGCCGGAACATCACCAATCTCAAACTTACCTGTTCCTAACAAGGAGGCAGCCATCAATTTTAGCACAGAATTCTTAGCACCACTAATCCGAACTGTGCCCTTTAATGGATTACCTCCTTCGACCAATAATTTTCGCATACTATCACCTCTGTCAATGCTCTCTCAAGCACTGTTTATAGTATGCAAGGTCTAGGAAATTGGTGAAACCCGACTATAACCTAAAACTGAATTTGACGAGAAATATTTAGTAATACCCCTACACTAGCTAAGCTGATTAATAAAGATGAGCCACCATAACTAATGAATGGTAATGTAATACCAGTAACTGGTAAAGAACCAGTTACCACTCCTATATTTAACATAGCTTGAAAACTAATTAATGAAGTAATACCAATAGCTAATAAAGTCCCGTATAAATCAGGTGCATTCAAGGCAATTCTAATGCCACGCCAAGCAACAACGAAATATAAGATAACTACTATACTAGCACCGATAAATCCTAATTCTTCACATAAAATAGCAAAAATAAAATCTGTATGATGCTCTGGCAAATAAGAAAACTTCTGTCGGCTATTACCTAAACCTAGTCCAAACAATCCACCAGAACCGATGGCGAGTAGGGATTGAATAATATTCCAACCAGTACCAGCTGGATCACTCCAGGGATCAAGAAAGGCCATAAAGCGGCGAAAACGATACTCTTTGGTAGTAATCAATATATAGAATACAGGCGTAGCCATAATGCCTAATAGCAATAGTTGTCCTAAATGCGCACCACCAGCGAAAATTACAATTATAATTGTAAAACTCATCGCCATAGCGGTTCCGAAATCAGGTTCTAACATAATTAGACCAAATTTCATCGCCAAGATAATCAGAATCGGTAACAACCCGGTGAAAAACTTTCTTAACTTAAACCGCTTGTTGACAATATAAACTGCTGTAAAATTCACCATGGCAATTTTAGCGATTTCCGACGGTTGCAGATTGAAAAAACCCAAATCTATCCATCGTTTAGAACCACTAATATCTTTTCCGATAATCAATACTAAAACTAAAAGAATAAATGATAATAAAACACCTGGCAAAGCCAATTCCTGATAAATATGATAATCGATCCTTGATAAAACAAACATTAAAATAATGCCAATAACTGCCCAAACTAATTGCCGCTTAACATAATGATAAGGATCTCTGAAATCATTAATACCCATGACCGATGAAGCACTAAAAACCATTACTATTCCAATGCTTAATAGTGCAATTACGGCAGTAAATACTAAGAGATCTACCTTCCCAGTTCTGGTTAACATTAGCTCAGCCCCCTCTCCTAATGTATATTCAGTTAGAGGACAGCTAACAACCCAATTACACCAAAAAGTAGACTAATTAGCCAAAATCTAATCATTACCTTAGGTTCTTCCCAACCACTTAATTCAAAATGATGATGTAATGGAGCCATTTTAAATACACGTTTTCCTTTAGTAATTCTAAAATATAAAACTTGAATGATTACCGATAAGGTTTCAATCACAAATAAACCACCGATAATAGGAATAAACAATGGTGTCTTGGTAAATAAGCCCATCACGCCTAAAGCAGCACCTAACCCCAAAGAGCCTGTATCACCCATAAAAACCGCTGCTGGGTGTGCATTAAACCAAGTAAAACCTAAACAAGCTCCAGCTACAGCTCCAGCAAATAAAGCCATGGCTGGATTATCTAGACGAGAAGCAATAATAGCATAAACCCCTGATGCAATAGCCATCGTTCCGGCTGCCAAACCATCAACACCATCTGTAAAATTCACAGCATTAGCAGAACCAAGCATGACGCCGATTACCAGCAAAATATAAATCACAACTGGTATTTCAATCACATAATCGGAAAATGGCAGCAAAAGGGCTGTACCGATATCTTCTTGACTAATTGCATAGAAACCAACAATGACGGAAATTATAATTTGAGCTAACAGCTTTTCACGAGCCTTTAAGCCAAGTGAACGTCGTTTTACAATCATCAAAAAATCATCAATTAAGCCAATAAAACCAAAAGCAAGTGTGGCCAATAAGGCAGCCAATAAATGGCCTGGAATTCTTAAAAATACTAATATAGCCACACTAATGGAGGCTAAGATAATAACCCCACCCATAGTTGGGGTTCCTTTTTTCTTCAAATGAGCTTGAGGACCATCTGTGCGAACATTTTGCCCAAACTTCAAGCGATGTAAATACTTAATTGCAGTTGGTCCAATAATAATTGCTACTATAAAGGAAACTAGTCCTGCAAATAATGGTGTTTGTGAAAAAACTCCAGTCATTTCTTGACCTACCTTTCTAACAGTGCATCAACAACTTGCTCTAAGGCCATTCCACGAGATGCTTTCACTAATACTAAATCCTGATCAGCTATTAGCTTTTCTAAGTTTTGAATTAAATCACTGACCTGACTATAAATATGAATATCAGCTGGGGATAATCCCTCGTCCTCTGCTCCCTTTTTCACTAAAGCAGCATAACTTCCAACATAAATCAAGTAATCACATGCTTGGCTAGCTAAACGACCTAATTCCTGATGAGCTTGTTCTGCTACAGAACCTAATTCAAACATATCACCTAGAATTGCTACCTTCCTACCTTCACTAGCCATCGATTTCACTGTATCCAGAGCTGCTGCCATAGAAGCTGGACTAGCATTATAAGCGTCATTGATAATTTTTACTCCCCTAGGTCCCTCAATTACTTCTAGTCTCATTTCTGTTAAGTTAGCGTCCTTTAAACCTGCTGCGCAATCAGCTAGACTAATCCCAAAATGCAAACCAACGGCAATGGCCGCTAAACTATTTAAGACATTGTGCTTACCAGGCACTGATAACTTGACAAAAACTTTTTGTTCCTGCCAATGACAAGTAAAGCTAGCCAAACCATTTTGATCAATGTTAATGTTGCTGGCCTGTAATTGATTGTCAGCCTGTTCCCCAAAAAACCAAACTAACGGAGCTTTATAACTATGGAGACGCAATAACGAATCATCACCATTTAAGATAGCTAAGCCCTCAGGCGAAAGCTTTTCTAATAACTCAGTTTTCGCTTGTGCAACATTTTCTAAGCTTCCTAATAACTCTAAATGTACCGGACCAACGTTAGTAATCACAGCAACATCTGGTGGAGCAAGTTCAGCTAAAGCGGCAATTTCACCTAAACCTCGCATTCCCATCTCCAAAACCATAATTTCATGCTCCGGCTCTAACTCTAGAATGGTTAAGGGTAAACCTAGCTCATTATTAAAATTACCTTTGGTTTTATGTACAACAAACTTTTTACTGAGTACCTGTGCAATTAAATCTTTAGTGGTGGTCTTACCATTACTGCCAGTCACAGCAATTACCGGAACAGGATGTTGTTTCAGATATTCCGCAGCCAACTGCTGTAAAGCAAGCAAAGGATCGGATACCGGTAATATTCCTTCACCGCTGCCATACTCCGTTTTTACAACAGCAAAACCACCTTTAGCTAATACATCAGGCACATACTGATGTCCATCAACATGAGTGCCAGGCAAGGCAAAAAACAAACTGCCTGGCTTTGCTTGTCGACTATCAATGATTACTTTACTAATTAAACTTTGATTATTGCTCTCCAAGCCGAGAATAGAAGCCACTTGAGCAAATGTTAAGGGATACAAACTACATCAACTCCTTTAAAGCTTGGATAGCAACCTGTCGATCGTCAAACTCAATTATTTTATCATGAAACTCTTGGTAAGTTTCATGACCTTTTCCGCAAATAATAATCACATCACCTGGCTGACCAAGAGCTATTGCTTGCTTAATTGCTTGACCTCGATCCACGTTAATCCGATAGTCCAAATCCGGCGCAGCCTTTAGGATACCTGTTTCAATCTCTTTGGCAATTGCTAAAGGATCCTCACTACGAGGATTATCAGCAGTGAGAATTATGTAATCACTGAATTTAGCAGCTACTTCACCCATTAATGGACGTTTTTGCCGATCACGATCGCCACCAGCACCGAATACGCAGATCACCCGATTTTTAGCCAAGGCTCGAGCTGTATTAAGCACATTTTCCATACCATCTGGTGTATGGGCATAATCTACAATGACAGTAAAGTCTTGGCCTTGATTAATTAATTCAAAACGACCAGCTACACCAGGTATTTTTTGCAAGCCTGCTTTGATTTGCGTCAAACTTACACCTTCTGCTAAAGCACAAGCACAAGCAGCTAGCGAGTTATAGACGTTGAACTTGCCAGTTAAATTCAATTTTAGCTGTACTTCTCCTATTGGTGTTACTAACCGATAACTTAAACCTTGACTACCAATTTCTAGATCTTGAGCATGAATTTGACTAGGTTGTTCAATACCATAACTGTAGACAGGAGCACTACTTTTAGCAGCCATAGCCGTTCCATAAGGATCATCAAAGTTAATGATCGCTACTTTTTTCTTCTTATTTCGATAATTAAGATCCTTAAATAGCAAAGATTTCGCATTAAAATACTGAGATAAGTCATGATGAAAATCAAGATGATCTTGACTTAAATTAGTAAAGACGGCCAGATCATATTCAACGCCGGCGGTGCGTTTTAATTGCAAAGCGTGAGAAGAAACCTCCATCACTACATAATCTACCTCTGCAATCACCATCTCGGCTAGCAGGCTTTGTAAATCTAAGGACTCTGGTGTGGTTCTTTGACTGGGAATTACTCGATCACCAATAACGTTCTGGTTGGTTCCAATCAAACCAACCCTATAACCGGCCTCTTCTAAAATTCCTTTAATTAAATAGGTTGTAGTAGTCTTGCCATTAGTACCTGTAATCCCGATCATTTTTAATTTATTAGCCGGATTACCATAGAAGTTAGCCGCGATCAATCCCATGGCTTCTCTGGAATCTTTGACAATTACTTGGGTAATATTTTCCTTAATTGGCTGCAACTCCTCCACAACTATAGCCACTGCGCCCTTACTAATGGCATCATTAATAAAATGATGACCATCAACCTTGAAGCCAGGAATAGCAAAAAATAAGTCACCTGCTTCTACCTGCCTGGAATCATATTTCAAACCAGCTACCTTCAAATCACTGCCAACAATCTGGCAATCAATCCCTTTGGTTATTTGCGATAACTTACTCACACCATAAGCCCCCTATGCTCACTTATACCACATAATTACAGTTCCCTTTTCTATTCTATGGTATGAATTCCACTTCAATAACTGATCCAACAGGAATCTGCGTTCCTGGTTCAATAGTTTGACTAACAGCCATTCCACTACCAACTATCTTTAAGCGTAATCCTAGCTCTGATACAATGGTTGAAACATCTCGCATGCTCCGACCGATTAAATTAGGCACCGTCACATGCTTTAAGTTCTCATCATCATAGAAGAACAAGTTAACCATGGAGTTTCGCGGTACTCTACTGCCTGGACTGGGTATCTGATCCATCACATAATCCCCTTCAAATTCATAACTCCATCTTAAGTTGTTGCGAAGCAAAATATCTTTCGCTTCTGGTAAAGATAAATTTCTGATATTCGGAACAACAACCATCGTTGTTTGTTCGACACTAGCCTGAACGCGCTGCACACCAAGATACTCTAAGGTTTGTTCAGTTACCGTTTGAAAAATTGGTGCAGTTAATACACCACCATATCGATTATCTGTTTGCGGATAAAACAATGCCACCAGTACAGCTATTTGTGGATCATCAGCTGGAGCAAAACCAACAAATGAAGCGATTCGCTCATCACCATAACCGCCTTTTTCTGGTACTTCTGCAGTTCCAGTTTTACCTGCTACCCGATAACCTAATACTTCAGCCCGTCCAGCAGTACCATTCACCACGGTAGAGCGAAGTAATTCCCTCATAATCGCAGCCGTTTCTTCCGAAATGACTTGCCGAGCCACCTGTGGCTCTGTACGATAAATTACTTTGCCATATTCATCATGTACTTCCGCCACATAATAAGGCTTCATTATTTTTCCATCATTGGCAACTGCTGCTGTAGCCATTAATAGTTGTAATGGAGTCATGGCAATCCCTTGCCCAAATCCAATATTAGCCCATTTGATAGTTTCACCATAACGAACCTCGCCAGGTTTAGGTAAAATCCCAGTAATTTCCCCTGGAAAATCAATTCCCGTTTTTTGCCCAAAGCCAAATTCACTTAAGATAGGATAAAACCGCTCTGGTCCCATTTCCACAGCTAATTGGGCAAAGGTTATATTATCTGATCTTTCCATAGCTTCTTTAAAGGTTATCTGTCCTAGACCATAGCCATTCCAATTGCGAACAGAACCACCGCCAACGGACCAAGACGAACCAGAGAAAAATTCTCGCTGTAAATCAGTAATACCTAACTCTAAGGCAGCTGATGCTGTAAAGATTTTAAATGTTGACCCTGGTTCAAATTGATCCGTCACCGCAATATTTCGCCGGTTAACTACGGGATATAACTGGTATTCATTAGGATCGAAACCTGGATATATGGCATTAGCAAGAATTTCCCCTGTTTTGGGATTAACCATTAAAATGATACCACGCTCACTCTGGGTACTAATAACCGCCGAGCGTATTTCTTTTTCCGCGATATACTGGATCACTGAGTCAATGGTCAAAATCAAGTCTTTTCCATTTTGCGGTAAAACTATTTCCTGAATTCCGCCAGGGATAGTCCTTGAAGAAGCGTCACGTTCTTGTTCTAAACGTCCAGGAATTCCTCGAAGATGTTCATCATAATAATACTCGATACCTTCAAGTCCTTGATTGTCTATTCCTGCAATACCTATTACGTGAGCGGCGAGAGTTCCTTGAGGATAAAAGCGTTGTGGGCGGGAAACCAATCGAATCCCCGGAATAGCAAGTTCTTGAATCTTCGCTGCTGTCTTAGGTTCTAATTTTCGAGCTAAATAGAAGTTTCCACTTGAATTTTCAAATCGGTTTTTAATCTCTTCTTCGGACAAAGTCAAATACGGTGCTAACAACCTAGCTGCCTCCGCTGGATCACGCTTGTCACTCGGAATCACATAAATCGAATAGGCATCTGCACTCATAGCTAATACTTTAAAATTACGATCATATATAATACCTCGTTGGGCATCGATAGTTTCTGGCCGTAATCTTTGTCCTAACGCCATGTTGCTAAACCTAGCTTTACTATATAACTGCAAATAGCCAAGTCTAACAACTAGCCCTAGACATGCCAATCCGATCAGAATAAATAATCCCGCACTTCTTCGAATAATTCTTTTTTTAACGTCCAATTCGTCCAGCTTCAACCCCTCCTATAGGCAATACCTGGTTCAACCACTCAGCAACCATCACAAATATTCCTGGATTTTGCGGTTCTTCTTCACCAACCCAACCAGGAGCTTGAGGAGTTCGTTGTTGCTCAACACCAGACATAACCAATAGAGAAGCGTTCTCTGGCTCTACCATTCCTAATTGTCCTCGGGCTACTGCCTCAATATAAGATAAACGTTGCACGCTTTCTAACTCTAAAACTAAGTGAGCGTTTTCCTCATAGAGTTTCTCTAACTCTTGTTCTAACTGTCCAATCTCCACATTGAGGTGCATAGTTTTAACCTTTTGGTCTAAATAAAGTAAGCATAATGCTACACAAACACAGGCCAAAGTCAAGACTACCAAGCATTCTGGTACCCTTTTCTTTTTCGCTTTTGGTTTTGACCTAGGTTTAGGATTTTCCAAATGCGGCTGTGGTGCGTTGTTGTAAGAATCATAATCAAGCTTCCGAACTGCCGCCATCTTCCGAGACCTCCTTAGGCAAACGCTCGCATATTCGCAATTTAGCACTTCTTGATCTAGGGTTGCGGTCAATTTCTTCTGCACTTGGAAGAATTGGTTTTCGATTAACTAGTTTAATTATTGGTTGTTTCTCGCAAACACAAATTGGTAAACCTGGAGGACAAGAACATTCAAAACCACTTAATTTTCTAAAAACGTTTTTGGTAATCCGATCTTCTAATGAATGAAAAGTTATTACACACAATCTTCCACCAGGCTTTAAAGCCTGGACAGCTTTGTCTAATGTATCTTCTAATGCTTGCAACTCGTCATTCACAGCAATACGCAATGCTTGAAAAGTCCTTCTCGCTGGATGGGGACCAGCTTCACGAACTTTTTTGGGAATTGCTGCTTTAATAATGGAAACTAACTCACCAGTTGTTTGAATAGGCTTGTCTACTCGTGCTGCAACAATAAACTCAGCAATTCTTTTGGCCCAACGTTCCTCACCATATTCTCCGATAATTCTAGTCAATTCTTCAGCTGACAAATTATTAACTAATTGTTGAGCAGTTACTGGGTTGTCAGGATCCATCCGCATATCTAATAAAGCGTCTTGATGAAAACTAAAACCCCGCTCTCCAGCATCTAATTGCCACGATGAGACGCCAATATCCATTAAAATACCATCAACCTGTTGAAAACCTAAATCATCCAAAATGGTATCTAGATTACGAAAATTATTTCGAACAATTTTCACTTGATTTTTATAGGGTGCAAGCCGTTTTTGAGCTGCAGCCAATGCACTAGGATCTTGGTCAATTCCAATTAAGGTACAATTAGGTTCAGCTTGCAAAATTGCATAGCTATGACCAGCACCACCTAAAGTGCAATCCACATAAACCCCATTAGATTTTAAATTTAAACCTGAAATAACTTCTTGTAATAAAACTGGTTCATGTTGAAAAACCATGGCTTTCATCTCCTAAATTCCTAGTTCCACGATGTTTTCTGCGATTTCTTCATAAGACTCTTCTGCAATACTCATATATTCATTCCAAAGTTCAGTGCTCCATATTTCTACCCGATTTGAAACCCCGATTACAGTAACATCTTTATCAATTTTACTGTAATCCCGCAAATTCTGGGGTATTGTTATCCTTCCCTGTTTATCAAATTCACTTTCAGTGGCACCGGAAAAGAAGAATCTCACAAACTGTCGTGCATCGGCCTTGGTAAGTGGTAGACTTTTTAACTTCACTTCGAGAAGTTTCCATTCCGACAAGGGGAAGAGAAAAAGACAATTATCCAAGCCACGAGTCATTACAGCCGAAGTACCTAAATTCTCGCGAAGCTTGGCTGGTATAATCAGTCGTCCTTTACTGTCAAGGGTATGCTGATATTCACCCATGAACATGGTTGTTCCCCCCTTAGGGAATTCCCCCCACTTTTCCCCACCTTCCACCACTTAGTGTTCTTTATTCGGTAATATTTCCCTATTTCCTGCTTGAGATAAAAAAAGTTTTACTTTTTGTTCTAAAAATAAAAAAACTCTGATGGAGATCAGAGTTTCGAAATTGTTAAGTGAATCTATAAGCCGAGTTCTGTCTTGGATGATCATCTATCTAGGGTATTAGTTGCCTAATACCTCAAGCGGCCAACCCAAGAGTCAACGGAACGGGCAGCTCCTACTCTTCTATTCGGCCTTGCTCCGGATGGGGTTTGCCTAGCCAACTAGTCACCTAGTTGCTGGTAAGCTCTTACCTTACCTTTTCACCCTTACCTAAAAATTAGGCGGTTTGTTTCTGTGGCACTTTCCTTAGGGTTACCCCCACTGGGCGTTACCCAGCATCCTGCCCTATGGAGCTCGGACTTTCCTCAGGATTACTCCCGCGATCACCCGATTCACTTAAGCTTATAGATTATATCATTAATGCTATTAAATTTCAAGCAACCGACTTAACTACGAGTTGCACCTAACAAGTCTTTATATGTTTCTGCGTCCATTCCTATATCTACTTTACGGGCCACTACATCAGATCCTTTTTCGCGTGCACAATCAATACATCTTTTCGTTTGAGGCAAAGCTTTCAAACGCTCCTCAGGAATTACTTTCCCACAAATCGTGCATTTTTGTGGCACCATTTTCGCCCTCACCACCTCTACTGTTAATCATTATCGAAAGGATCATTCGCAATACTACTTTTTAATACCTGACAATTTGGCAGATGCTCTGAAAGATAACTACTTATTCGGCGAATCATAATCTGTTCGGTACCAAAATGCCCAGCATCAATTAAACCAATACCTAATTGAGCAGCATCTAGCGCATCATGGTACTTCACATCACCAGTAACTAATACATCTGCATTCTTAAACCATGCATTATGAATTAAATTACTGCCTGAACCGCCACAAACAGCAATTTTTTCACATGTTTTTTTAGGATCACCTACAAAACGTACCTCTATATTCCACAGCTTTTGCAGGTATTTCGCTAACTCTTTTAAGCTCATTGGATTACGGTAACCAATTCTTCCTAAGCCCACATCCGGATCCTGATTAAAAGGAACAAGTACCTGCTGATCCCGTAATTCTAAATCTTCCGCTAACCAATAATTTAATCCTTGAGGTGCTTGATCTAAATTAGTATGACTAACATAAACGGCAATATTATGACGCAATAATTCACCACAAAGCCTAGTAAGCGGAAGATCGCTTCTTAGATGTTTTAAAGGTTGAAAAATTAAAGGATGGTGTGCAACAATCAAATCAACATCCTCTGCAATAGCTTGTTTTGCTATTTGATCCGTAATTGTTAACGTAACTAAAATTTTACTGACTGCTTGGTCATAACTGCCTAACTGCAAGCCGACATTATCCCAGTCAAAAGCATAATTCTTTGGTGCTAACTGTTCCATTATCTGTGTGCATTGACTAACTTTGTATGACATTGAATAACTTGCCTCCAGTTAAAAACCTGCATTTCTATTTCTTTATACCGTTGCGAGTGTTTATCCCGGTCTAAACGTTTTAAAACTTTTTCTAATTTTTTAAGTTGAAACTGAAAGTATTCCTGGTTTAGCTCGCTAGTGTCTAATAATAAACCACAACCAATTTTTATTAAAAACCCTTCCTCTATATTAGGATATGCCCGCTTTAATTGATCAGGAACAGAAATCTTTTCCGGGATGACGTTTAAATATTGGTAATATTTACCACGTTCTTTAACCAACCACTCATGGCTAATCCCAATTTCCCGCTCTAACAGAAACAGCCTCAACTCTTCTGCTCCTAGCATTGGTTGTAATATGAACATACCAATCTGCTTAACTTTATCCCAAGACTGGACTAGAATCTCCTGGATCGTCTGACCGCTCATGCCAGCAATCACTACCACATCTACCTCAGCAGGAGAAATCGGAGCTAATCCACTACCAAAACGTAAATCAATATCATAACCAGCAATACTTTCAGCACACTGCTGATACGGTCCAGGAGCATGCTCCGTAGCAATCGGTCGGGGAAAGCCCCTTTTAACTAACTCGATTGGTAAATAGCCATGATCAGAACCAATATCAGCCACCCGAGAACCACCTGGAATCTGACTCACAATGCTGGCCAAGCGCTTCGGTAGCATGATACCATCACCACTATTCAATATAAGATTCGACCTCTACAATATAATTTCCTGCAAAAAGGTTAAAAGACGTTCAACAGACTATACTATTATTTAACAATTCTGTTGATAGCCTTAAATTGATCCCCTTTAGCCACTGCTAATAATTCAAAAAGCGCCATTTCAGTACTAGTCAAACCTATACCTTTTCTGTCTAATTTAGTAATCGCAATTTCTTTATTACTTAAGGCTCGGGAGGAAATTGCGTCTGTAACTACTTCCACTTCATAACCATTCGCCTGTAATTCCAAGGCAGTTTGGTAAACGCAAATATGAGCCTCAATCCCACATAGTAATACTTGTTTGCGACCAAGAGCCTCTAATTTAGTTACAAACTCAGGATTCTGGTAACAGCTAAAACAAACCTTAGGTAATGCCGTTTCCTCACCCATCAGCTCAGCTAACTCTGGAACAGTCGAGCCTAACCCTTGCGGATACTGTTCATTCCAAATAATAGGTACTTCTAAAACTTGAACCCCGTGAACAAGCTTTTTCAAATTAGCTAGTAGATCATCTTTTTCATGCATTACATTTAGCAATTTAGTTTGAACGTCAACGACGACTAATACAGTATTTTCTTTATTTAACACATGATCACTCCTAAAACAAGTAATATTTTTTTATTCCTCTTCTCACCTGATATTCCTGCTAAATCAAGTAATAAATCATGAAAACAAGCCACACACTATACTGAGGAGGGAGAGTCTATTGAGCAAAAAGAAGAAAAAATCCAACAACCGCCGGCAACCGATCGAAGCCCATAATACAGCTGCTTGGGCTAATATCGAAAGACATCAGCCTGTTTCTAATGTGTCAATTCCTAGTGATTTTGAGGTAATTAACGCCAAAGAATATGTAGACGAAAATAGAAAATAAATTAGGCAGGGCTATCCCTGCCTAATTTGATTAATACTGAAAACTAGCAAGCTGCTTATACATTTGATAACGTTCTTTAGCATGTTGCTCTGCTAACGAAAAGATTTCATCAGCCTGATCTGGAAAAACATTCTTCAGCTTGGAATAACGAATCTCGCTCATTAAGAAATCCTTAAAGGATGCAGTAGGTTCTTTCGAATCTAAGATGAACGGGTTCTTTCCTTCTGCTTTTAGTAACGGATTATAGCGATAAAGGTGCCAGTAACCTGCTTCTACAGCTCGTTTTTCTTGGGCAATGCTAGTTCCCATACCTGTACGAATTCCATGATTGATACAAGGTGAATAAGCGATTATTAGCGATGGTCCAGGGTATGCTTCCGCTTCTCGGATAGTTCGAATAGTATGGTTCATATTTGCCCCCATAGCTATTTGGGCTACATAAACATATCCATAGGACATGGCCATTAACCCTAAATCTTTTTTCCTAATGCGTTTACCACCAGCTGCAAATTTGGCTACAGCAGCTGTTGGCGTACTCTTCGAAGATTGCCCTCCAGTATTTGAATAAACCTCAGTATCCATTACTAAAATGTTAACATCTCCAGCTAACGACAAGACATGATCTAGACCACCGAAGCCAATATCGTAGGCCCAACCATCACCACCAAAGATCCAGATCGAACGTTTTGTAAGAAAATCACTTAGTTGATCGATTTCTCTTAACAATTGGTTATCTGAATTCACTTCAGCTAAAAGCTTTTTCACCTTAAGACTAGTTAGCTTAGACTGATCACCATCGTCTTTTGTATCAAGCCACTCTTTGAAGGCCGCTTTCAAATTTGGATCCAGATCCATGTTCATTGCGTTTTCAATTAAACTAGCTAAACGGACCCGTTGTTGTTGAACACCTAAATGCATGCCGTAGCCAAACTCTGCATTATCTTCAAACAGTGAATTGGCCCAGGCTGGTCCTTTGCCTTCTTCATTAGTAGTATATGGAAAGGACGGAGCACTAGCGCTGTAGATAGATGAACACCCGGTAGCATTAGCAATCATCATTCGCTCTCCATAAAGCTGGGTAATTAAGCGAACGTAAGGTGTTTCGCCACAACCCGGACAAGCACCATTAAATTCAAATAATGGACGGATAAATTGACTACCTTTTAAGGTAGTTGTGTCAGTCCGATCAATTTTTGGTGTTATTGTCATAGCAAATTCCCAATTATCAGCTTGCTCCTGAATTTGCTGTTCAACTGGCCGCATAATTAAAGCCTTTCCTGGTGCAGGACAAACATCAGCACAGTTACCACAGCCTACACAATCTAATGGACTAACTTGAATTCGATATTGTAAATCTGTTAATCCCTTACCTACCGCCGCTTTGGTAGTGAATGCTTCTGGTGCTCGTTTAACTTCATCCTCGTCTAACAAGAAAGGCCGAATTGTAGCATGAGGACAAACAAAAGCGCACTGATTACACTGGATACATTTTTCTATTTGCCATTCGGGAACCATTACCGCAATTCCACGTTTTTCATAAGCAGTGGTGCCCACAGGAAATGTGCCATCTTCCATACCTAAAAACGCACTAACAGACAATTCATCTCCTTCATGACGAGCAATTGGCCTCTGGATATTTTTCACAAAATCTGGTTCATCAACCTCTTCATCCTCTTCTACAGTTAAAGTCTTCCAATGATCAGGTACTTCTACTTTTACTAATCCATCAAGTGCCCGATCTACGGCAGCATGGTTCATATCAACAATTTTTTGTCCTTTTGAACCATAGGCTTCCACTATCGAAGCTTTTAAATAGTTAATCGCCTGCTCAAAAGGAATCACTGGAACCAATTTAAAGAATACAGTCTGCATAATCATGTTGATCCGGCCACCAAGTCCTACAGAACCAGCAATAGATACGGCGTCAATAATATAGAAATTGATATTATTTTCAGCGATATACCTGCGCATTTCAGCTGGTAAATGTTCATCTAACTGATCTGCAGAATAACGACAGTTTAAAACAAAAGTTCCTCCTGGCTTTAAGCCTTTCAGCAAGTTGTACTGATTTACAAAAGACTGATTATGACAGGCTATATAATCTGCTTCATAAACCAAGTAAGAGGAGCGAATTGGTTCATGACCAAAACGCAGATGTGAAACAGTTGTACCTCCAGACTTTTTACTATCGTAAGAAAAGTAGCCTTGAGCGTATAAGCCTGCTTGATCACCTATGATTTTAATAGCCGTTTGATTGGCACCAACTGTCCCATCCGAACCTAAACCCCAAAACTTGCAGCTAACGGTGGATGCTGGTGTAGTATCGATTATGTCATGTTCAGGTAAGGATAAATGAGTGACATCATCTACAATTCCAATGGTAAAGCCATCTAAAGGCTGGTCTTTGGCCAAATTATCAAAAACCGCAAAAATTTGCGAAGGTCGAGTATCTTTAGAGCCTAAACCAAAGCGACCACCAATAATCAACGGCTTCTTATCCTGATTATTAAACACTTTAACTACATCTAAATACAAGGGTTCGCCTAAAGAGCCCGGCTCCTTAGTGCGATCTAAAACCGCTATTTTCTTAGTAGTTTTCGGTAAAACCTTTAAGAAATGTTCTCTAGAGAAAGGACGGTAAAGCCGCACTTTAACTAAGCCAACTTTCTTCCCTTGAGAATTTAGGTAATCCACCACTTCGGAAATAGTATCGCAAACAGAACCCATGGCAACAATAACTTCTTCTGCATCTTCTGCTCCATAGTAATCAAATAGATTATAGCTTCGTCCAGTAATCTTATGTAACTGCTGCATATAGTTTTCAACGATTGATGGGACTTGAGCGTAAAATTTATTAGAAATTTCTCGACCCTGGAAGAAAATATCCGGGTTCTGAGTACTTCCCCGAATTACTGGAGCTTCTGGAGTAAGGGCACGCTGACGAAACTGTTGAATTGCTTGATAATCGACTAATTTTTCTAAGTCCTGGTAATCAATAACCTGAATTCTTTGAATTTCATGCGAAGTGCGGAAGCCGTCAAAAAAGTGTAAAAATGGTATGCGTGATCTTATGGCTGCCAGATGTGCAATAGCCGCTAAATCCATTACTTCTTGCACATTAGATGAGGCTAGCATGGCAAAGCCAGTTTGTCGACAGGCCATCACATCTTGATGATCGCCAAAGATTGACAATGCATGGGAAGCAATGGCTCGAGCACTAACATGAAATACTGCCGGTAAAAGCTGGCCAGCAATTTTATACATGTTGGGGATCATTAGTAACAATCCCTGTGATGCTGTATATGTGGTAGTCAAAGCTCCTGATTGCAAGCTGCCGTGAACCGCTCCAACAGCACCGGCCTCTGATTGCATTTCTACTACACGTACAGGTTGGCCAAAGAGATTGGTTTTTCCTTCTACAGCCCACTCATCCACTAATTCCGCCATATTTGATGAGGGAGTTATTGGATAAATTGCTGCTACTTCTGTAAAAGCATAAGAAACATATGCTGCCGCTTCATTACCATCCATAGTCTTAAATAAATTAGCCATTCAATTTTAACCTCCTTAAAATCTCTAGCTAATATATTGTTTGACTCTGGCGGAAAAAGATACATTTTAAACAAAACAAAAAGGATCTAACTATTTAGTTAGACCCTTCAAATTTGACTCGTTTATGAATTTCTCTTACAACTGGCACGCCACCAACTAATAAGATTAGTTCAGAAACTAAGACAGGAAGAAATGCCGCCCAAAAAGGAATTTCTAAGGTGAATACCAAGGAAATAGCGACAGCTAAAGCAACAAATACACCATAAAATCCAGCTGCCAAGTATTCGGAAATGTATTTAGCCAATAACCAGGTTAAATAACCGCCGATGAAATCCATCACTGGATTCCAAATCAAATCCCAAGGACCAATAATTGGACTGAATAACAAGTTAGCAACAAATGTTCCAATTCCCATCGCCCAAATCAAGTGTTTACGGTAAATAACAAAGGGCTTTACAATTTCCGCTAGCCGAAATTGAAAGGCTAAAAATGAAATTGGGGCGAAAAAATACACCAGTGCAACATAGACTGCGGATACAATTCCTACTTCGGCAACCTTCAACAAATTCTCTTTCTTCATTTTTCTACTCCTTTATGTTTTGATAACCGGGGTGCTGCGACCCGAGCCCGAGGCAACACTACATTATAATAATAACCTATAGCCAGTATTTTTTCAACTAGCATGAAGATATTTATACTGCACAGTATACAGATTATAATATAATCCCCGTTTGGCAACTAATTGATCATGAGTGCCAATCTCCGCTATTTGACCATTATCAATTACCATAATCCGATCAGCGTTACGAATAGTTGATAAGCGGTGAGCAATAACAAAAGAGGTTCGTCCTTCTAATAATTTATCAATAGCTTTTTGCAATAATAGCTCCGTATGCGTATCTACGCTAGCAGTTGCTTCATCCAGAATTAAGATATCAGGATCCGCTAATAAAACTCGGGCAAAACAAATTAGTTGCCTTTGGCCAATTGATAAGCGAGCACCACGCTCATTTACCATTGTATAATAACCGTCTTCCATTTTTTCAATAAAATCATGGGCATGAACAGCTTTGGCTACTTGAACCACTTCTTCTTCAGTAGCATCAAGTTTTCCATAACGAATGTTGTCGATTACAGTGCCTGAAAAGATAAAAGGATCCTGTAACATTACACCAATATGCTTGCGTAAAGACTCAATTTTAATCTGACGAATATCACGACCATCGATCAATACCTGTCCTTGATTTGGATCATAAAAACGGGCTAACAAATTAATAAAAGTGGTTTTCCCAGAACCAGTTGGTCCAACGATAGCAATTGTTTCGCCTGGTTTAACCTTTAAATTTATATCTTTTAATATCAATTGATCAGGCTTATAACCAAAAGAAATATCCTTAAACTCCACAGCTCCTTGCACTTTTTCTAGTTCGACAGCCTCTGGTGCGCTAGTAATGTCTAATTCGGCATCCATCAGCTCAAAGATTCTTTCAGAAGAAGCCATCGCTACTAACAGCTGATTATAGAAGTTACTTAACATGTTAATTGGTTGCCAGAATTGCCGCAAATAGACCGTAAACGAAATAACCACACCGACGGTAATACCATCAATGGCTAATAAACGGGCTCCATACCAAAAGATAATAATATTTCCAATTACCGACACTAATTCCACTGCTGGGCCAAAAGCACTATTGATCCGAATTGCCTCCATCCATGAGGAATAAACATCACCAATTACTGAATGGAATCTTTTACTATTTTCTTTTTGTCTGACGTAAGCCTGAATTACTTTCATTCCAACAATGTTTTCATGAATATAAGAGTTTAAATTCGATAACTTAACCCGCACCATCCGCCAACGCCGTTTAATAGCATTACGGGTCAGGAATAATAAAGTCATAAAAATCGGAGCTGTTGCTAACGTTACTAAAGCCAATTTAGGATGAATTATAATCATCATCATAGAAGCTACAACTAATTTAGCTAGCTCCGTTAAGACGTTAACAATTCCATTAGTGAATAAGTTACTTAAAGTGTTGACGTCATTAACAATCCGCACCATAATTCGACCAGCTGAGGTATTACCAAAAAAATCAAAAGACAGCCTCTGCACATGATTAAATAAATCTCGTCGCAGATCCAGCAAAGCATTTTGACCAGTTCGATTAGCCAATCGAATCTTAATTCGGTTACATAAATAGGTCAGAACCACTAAAAATGCATATAAAAGCGAAGTTAAAAGTAATTTTAGAAACTGTGCATTAGCAATATAAATGTCCACAGAACGTTGTAATAAGTAAGGCCCTAAGAGATCTGTTAAGGCTGCTGCAAACATCAGCAAACAAGTTAACAGCAACTGTAATTTGTAGGGTTTCAAATACTGAAACAACCGCTGCATCTGATTTACATCAAGTGCTTTTGCACGAATATCTTCACTCGATAAATTGCTCAATTTATGCGCCTCCTAAATCAAGCCCCAGCTCATTTTTGGCTAAATATTGACTATATTCACTGTATTGCTCCATTAAGGTTTGATAGTACTTACCTTTCAATTCTATCAACTGATCGTGAGTACCTCGTTCAATGATCTCACCATCTTGTAGAATGATAATTTCATCCGCATCTTTTACTGAAGAAATTCTATGGGCAATAATTAAAGTAGTTCGATTATCCATAATCTCTTTTAGCGTTTGTTGAATCTGATGTTCAGTCTCCATATCCACACTGGAGGTGGAATCGTCAAACACTAAAATTTGTGAGTTACATAGAATTGCTCGAGCAATAGCAATTCGTTGTTTTTGTCCGCCGGATAAGCCTATACCCCGCTCACCAACAACCGTCTGATATCCTTCAGGCATCTCCATAATGAAATCATGGGCATCTGCGATCTTTGCTGCTCGCTCTATTTCCTCTTGACTAGCATCTGGTTTGGCAAAAGCAATATTAG
>JAAYMV010000111.1 GCA_012521185.1 Bacillota bacterium | reverse complement strand
TTTCAGCGGCGATGGTACTGCCACATCTCGTGGTGGGAGAGTAGCTCACTGCCAAGACTAAGTTTATACTCCTCGGTAGCTCAATGGCAGAGCATTCGGCTGTTAACCGAAGGGTTGCTGGTTCGAGTCCAGCCCGGGGAGCCAAATTTTTCTAAGACACCGATTAAAGGTGTCTTTTTTCTTTTGCAGGTATTATAATTAAGATATTGAACTTATAGGTATTGAGAAGGAGGTTAGCCATGATCGACTATCATATTCATTTAGAAAATGGACCATTAACCATAGATTGGTTATCAGAATTCTGGCAGATTGCTGAAGCAAAAGGTATTACAGAAATCGGAATTAGTGAACATTGCCATAAATTTAAGGAGTTTTATCCTACCTTTCAGTATTTGACTGAGGGGCAGGACAGTTTTGATTATATGAAGGATTGGATTTCAAAAGATTTTCGGCAATCTTTAGAGGATTATATAGATTTGTTGCTTGAAGCTAGGAGCAAAGGCATTCCTGTCAAAATAGGAATAGAGGTAGATTACTTAACAGAAACAGAAGACTTGATTAAGGAGATTATTGGTAAATATCCTTTTGATTATGTTATTGGTTCTGTTCATGTGATTGGTAAATGGGGCTTTGATTATTTTCCTCAGGCCTGGGAAAGACAGAATATAAATGAAGCCTACCGAAATTACTATGCTACCCTGACTGAAGCCGTCAATTCAGGTTTATTTGATATTATTGGCCACTTTGATGTAATTAAGGTCTTTGGTCATCGTAGTACCCTAGATTTAACAGCTGCAATTAACCAAACCCTACAAGCGATTGCCCAACAAGGTGCTTGTTTGGAAATCAGCTCAGCAGGTTTACGTAAGCTGGTGGGGGAGATTTATCCGGCAGTAGATATTTTGCGACAAGCTTATCAAATGCAGATTCCAATTACTATTGGCTCTGATGCCCATTATCCGGAAGATGTTGGTGATAATTGGGAAAGATTAGTTTTCATTGCTAGAAGTGTCGGTTATCGAGAGTGTCGGATATTTGAAAAACGTCAGGCTTATGCCAAAAAGCTTCCTAAATTATAGGAAGCTTTTATTTTCTGCGTAAGCGATCGATTGCTGCCTGCCATCCGCCAGCATTAATCACATAGAAAGCGATAGATGTTAGACCAAGAAAGATAATTATCCAAATTGTCGTTTTTGAACCAATTACACTCCATACATTCCACTCTTTATTTTGCTGTCGTTCTTCGACGGGCCCGTAGAAGTAAAAATCTACAACTTCCGCAAAAAGAGAAATACCACGTTTAGCAGCATCTTTACTATTAGTATGGGCTCCAACCTCTAGTAATAGGTTTAACGGAGTTAAGTCTTGATTGTAGTTGCCTCGACCATAAAAAATACCTTTAACTAATCCAGGATAGAGCTGATCAGCTATTTTTTTGAGACTTTGAGCATATTGTCTATTGATGCCTAAATTTTGATTTTGTCGGCCGACCACGAATTGAATTTGTGTAACCCATTCATCTTCGATCAAAGCAGCATAAGCGTTACTAGGAGCAGCATCTCGATGGATGTCAAAGATAGCATCTGGTTCTTCTGCTAGCAGCTTTAAAACAGTATTCCTTGATCTGCGGTAAGCTCCTTTGTCATGGGGCAGATGAAGGTTTTCAGCGAAGGTAACATTGACTCCTAATTTTTCTAAAGTATCAGCGAAGGCTTTCCCTACTTCATGAATTCCACCCTTACCATTAATACTATCCACACCATCAGAGGGAACGTAGGATTCGGCATTATGAGTGTGATATACGCCAATTTTTCCTGTGGCTGGGCTTTCATCCGCTTCTACAGCAACCAATCCTAAAGCTGTTTTTAGCTGCGAGATGGAGAAATAATGTTCAGCCAGTTCAACTTGTTCAAGAAGTTTAGTGTAAGCAATATGTTGGTCTTGGTCAACTTCTGTCACTTCATATAGTAGATTATCAGCGGTTAAATATTGATCTCCAGGATAAATAACTCTTTTGGTTTCCATAATTACCTGGTTATCAGGAGTAACCATAACAAAATAGTCATCAGAATCAAGCCATTCAGCCCAAACTTCTTCTAAGGATAGATCTTCAGAAAACTGGATATTTAGCTCATTAAGCTCCATAGCATAACAGATGGTGGTTAGAAAGAGAATGATGAACGGTACAAGAACAATTCTTTTACTCAAGTTCATCACCGCCTTGATTCGGTAATCTTGCTGGTCCACGCTGAATTCGCTCGCGAATTTCGCCAATAATTTCAGCGATTATGACGGCTAGAATACCGTTAATAATTATTGCATCGAAAATACCACCGCCACCAATAATTATTTGACTTGGCACATGATGGTTTAAATTGGTTAGGAAGGCGATTATGTCTAAGAGAAAGATGGAACCAGTTCCTGCTATGAAAGCACTGCGACGTGAACGAGTAGTAAGGTAGGCTAATAATCCTCCAATTATTCCTGGGAGGTAAAGGGGATCGATATTGAAAAGAAAACGGTCTGTTGAGTTAAGAAAAAGGTTATCTGTGACCCAAATGAATCCAGTGGTAGCTAATAATATGGCAATTGCTCGAATACGTTCGTTGGGCGATGTTGTGATTAATAGATAAATAAGCACTGCTAGGGGAATGATTGCGCCCAGATTAATGGCTAGATATTGGTTTATGCCAAAATTAGGCATAAGGTGAGCAATTATTAGTAATACTAATATAATAATTGTAGAGCGATCTGTTAAGCGCATCCGATCTAATGTTGCACGAAAAAAGCCTAGAAATACTAGGATTGTAGTTATTGATAGAAATACAATACCTATTGGAAGATTAGCCATTGCTGGACTCCTTTATTATACCCAGTAATATCTTTAGTTTAAGGAAAAATTACTAGTTCTATTCATTACGGGGTAAATGGACTCCAGCATGAATTGCCGCCTTTATTACAATAACTAATAATGGACCGATAAAAATACCAATTGAACCAAAGAAAACAACTCCAGCATAGAAAGCTAATAACATGGCTAAAGGATGAATGCCAATGAAATCACCCATAATTTTTGGCTCTGTAAGTTGACGCACAGCAAAAATTACGATGTAGAGAACAATTATCCAGATGGCCCGGTTAGTATCACCTAATAAAAAGCTGGCTAACGCCCAAGGACCAAAGATTATGCCAGGACCGACAATCGGAATATTATCTAGGACAGCAATAATTATGGCTAGCAGCAGCCAGTAACGTATGTTTAGCAGTAATAGACCTAAGGCTGAGATAACAGTTGCAATAAAGAACATAATCAGCCGTCCCTTAATAAAACCCATTAAATCAATGCCAATTCTTTCAATGGCATGGTCGATTCGTTCTTTCCATGATTCTGGAACTAGCTTTAAAAAAGATTCTATTAACAAATCTTTGTCTTTTGAAATAAAATAGGTTGACACAACAACAATTAACGTTATAATAGTAAAGACTGGTAATCCAGTGAAGGCATTAAATAAGTAAGTAATCATACTAGTTAACGCCTGCTCGAGGGTGGCTAAGAAATCAATTAGGCTTTGAGTTATTTTTTGGCTAACTACTTCTGGCAGATCTTCATTTAGTACTTCTAACCGTAAAACTAAGTCATTTATTAAGCGTGTAATGTTGACACGATATTGTGGCAGTAGTCGTAGTAAGTCATTTAACTGAGCAATTGATGTGGTAGTGAAAGCGAATAAAATGTATCCAATTACTAAAACAAAACAAATTAGGGTACTAATCACAGCAATTCCTCTAGGTAGACGTAATTTTTTTTGGGCTGTGGAAATAATTGGTTCCAAAATCGCTGCTAGAATAATTGCAGTAATAAAAGGCGCTAAAGATGCTGCAAATTGCTTGGAAAAGATGACAAAAAGTGCTAAACTAGATATAGTAACTAATCCTATTAGTATTCGTTTTGGCGTTAATTGTTCTAGGATGTTCAAGTAAATCCCTCCCTTACGTGGATAAGTATATTATTAAAATTTACAATATGCAAGCTCGAAACTGGAGTCTGAGAATTATTTCTTAGGATTATTGTTATGAATAGAGGTTAAATAGATAGGAGGTAGCCATGCTTAATACATCGTACTTCAATAAACAGCGTATCGGTGTTTTAATAATTGTCTTCCTAGTATCTGTAAATGTCTCCTTTGTACTATATAATAAAGCTTTCAATTTTGGGTACGGACACATTGACAGCACGGATACAGAGCTAGTAACAGAACTAGCAATCGAGAAGCAAGATAGTGTAGCAGATGTGGTAGTTGATGATAGTGCTACTGTTACAGTTAGTACTCAGTTAGCTAACAATCAGAGCGTTAAAAACTCTAAACATTCCTATGGAGTCTATGTTGTTCGAGAAGGCGACAGCTTATATTGGATTGCTGAACGTTACGATTCAACTGTTGATGAATTGAAAAAGCTAAATGGTTTAACTACAGATATTCTTAGACCTTCTCAAGCTTTAGTTGTACCCTTACACACATTACGTGAATACCCTGTTGGTGTAAGTTTAACAGATAAAGAAGTACAGTGGATAGCCCAAATGATCCATGCTGAAGCACGAGGAGAACCATATATTGGCCAAGTAGCGGTAGGAGCAGTAATAATTAATCGTTTAAAAAGCAGACAATTTCCAAATACAGTGTACGAAGTCTTATTCCAGAAAAATGCATTCCAACCAATTAGGGATGGAAGTTTTTGGCAACAACCAAATGAAATGGCCTATCGTGCAGCTTTAGAAGCATTGAATGGGCATGATCCAACTAATGGAGCAGTATTCTTTTTTAATCCAAGACTTTCTAATGATCGCTTTATGCATTCGCGACCAGCTGTTGTAACCATTGGTCAACATCGTTTTATGTATTAAAAGTTAGCTGTTTAAGGAAGGGAATTTATGCTAAAGAAAGTCTCAAAACCATTTCGAATTATACTAGGCATTATTATATCAGTGTCACTATTATTTGTTGGATTCAACTTCTATGTGTATCATGGTTTTGGTTATCAACCAGACATTTATCGTAAAGGTGATGGCAGCCAACCTTGGGTAGCCATCACCTTTGATGATGGTCCAAGTCCAATTTGGACACCGATGATTCTGGACATTTTAGCAGAGTATGAGGTTCCAGCAACATTTTTCCTTGTTGGTGCTCATGTAGCTAAATATCCCGAGATAGCACAGCGGATTGTAGAAGATGGACATGAGATAGGTAATCACACTTATGATCATGTAAATATTCCAACTACATCTACTTTAGAGTTGTCTGGTCAAGTTATAATGACAACACTGGAAATTTTGGAAGCCACTGGAGAATATCCCAAGTATTTGCGACCGCCTCGCGGAATGTATGATGCTCGGGTGAGAAGATTGGCAGAAATGCTTAATCAGCCAATAGTTCTTTGGTCAGTCTCTGGTCAAGATTGGCGTCCAGGAGTAACTGTTGAACAGATTGTCAAACGGGTAGTTAATCAAACAAAAGCAGGAGATATTATCTTGTTCCATGATAGTGGAGCATTAATTGCTAATGAAGGTGCTAGTCGAGAAGCTACTGTAAAAGCTTTGCCGCGAATTATTGAAGGCATCCGTAATAAGGGATTGGAAATTGTCCCCTTAGAGCAGTTAATGCAATATGCTGAACCAACAGAATTAACTAAAGAAGAGATGTTGGAATTAAGAGAGTAAAAAAGCAAGGGTGAACAACCCTTGCTTTTATTTGTTTTGCACGATAGCTAATGTATCACGGGCAATCATAACTTCTTCGTCAGTAGGAATAACAAATACTTTTACTTTAGATTTAGGAGTGGAAATTTCAATTTCTTGCCCACGCTGTTTGTTAGCATCCTCATCGATTTCTATACCTAAGTAAGTTAAGTTTTTACAAATCGCACTTCGTAATTTAGGTGAGTTTTCACCAATTCCAGCAGTGAAAGCAATAGCGTCAACACCATTCATAGCAGCTACATAGCTTCCAATGTATTTGCGAATTCGATATTCATACATATCAAAGGCTACTTGGTGCATGGTGCTGTTTTCTTCGACACCTTTTTCGATGTCGCGCATATCACTAGCACCAGCAATACCGTAAAGTCCAGAATGCTTATTAAGCATTGAGTTGATATTAGCCATTGGGATATTTTCTTTTTCCATAATATAAGATAAAGCACCTGGATCAATGTCTCCACTACGAGTACCCATCATTAAACCTTCTAATGGAGTAAAGCCCATGGACGTATCTACTGATTTACCTCCATCGATAGCACATAAGCTAGCTCCGTTTCCTAAGTGACAAGAAATAATTTTCAGCTTACCTAAATCTTGCTTCATTAAAGCGCCAACTCTTTGTGCAATATAGTTGTGAGAGGTACCGTGGAATCCATAACGTCTTACTTTATGTCGTTGATATAGTGAAAAAGGAATAGCGTATAAGAATGCATGTCTTGGCATTGTAGAGTGAAATGCTGTGTCAAACACGGCAACTTGTACAGTATCTGGCATTAGCTTTTCAGCAGCTCGTATACCTACCAAGTTTGCTGGATTGTGTAAAGGTGCTAGGTCACTAACAGATTCTAAAATTTCCTTTGTGTTTTCTGTAATTCGGACTGATTCAGAGAATGATTCTCCGCCATGCACTACCCGGTGACCAACGGCATCAATTTCTTTAGTGCTTTTGATAATTCCAACTTCAGGATCAGTTAACAAGTTTAAACATTCTTGAATAGCTACTGTATGTTCATAAATAGGCATCGTTTTACTGACTTTTTCTTTACCGGTTGATTGATGGGTAACAATGGCATTTTCTTGCCCAATACGCTCAACTTTGCCATCAGCTAAAACCGACTCATCTTCCATATTAAAAAGCTTATATTTCAGTGACGAAGAGCCACAATTAAGTACAAAAATTTTCATCTATTGTTCCTCCTGTTCGTAAGAGCTGTAATCAACAAGACCATCTTTGGTATAGGTTAAGAAGCCTTGTCCAGTTTTTACACCTAGACGGCCTTGGCGGACGAACCTTCTGATTAGTGGAGCAGGTGCATAACGATCGCCAAATTGAGTATGAAGTTGTTCCATCCAGCGCAGAATAGTATCTAAGCCCATCCGGTCAGCCATTTCAAATGGTCCTTGTTCCATTCCCCAGCTGGCTTTGAGAATTTGCTCAACACTATAAATATTAGCGACGCCTTCATCAACTAAATAAGCACCTTCGTTAATTAAAGTAATTAATGCTCTTGGATTAACTAAGCCAGGCGATTCATTAATATAAATTGGTTTTTTGCCTAAACGATTAAGGAATCTTTCAGTAAGTTCGATAGTTTCTTTGGAAGTAAATGGATTATGACTAACTTCTACAACATCAACTTCTGTTACAGGTGGGATAAAATGTACTCCAATTAGCTGTTCTGCTCTGGATAATCCGCGAGCTAAATCGGAAACATTGAGAGTAGCACTAGTGAGTATAAACACAACATTTGGCTTACAAATTCGATCAGCGGTTCTGAGCAATTCTTGCTTGGTGTAGAAGTGATCAATAGTTGCTTCAATGACTAAATCTGCATTTTCTAGTTCTTTTAAATCAGAGGTATAGTTAATCCGACTTAGGATTACACGTTTTTCAGATTCGGTAATAGCCCATTTATTTAGTTTACGGTTTAACCGATTCTCGATTTTTTGTGGTGCTTCTTGACTGCCGGCACCTTGTGCAAACAGAGTTACTTCATAGCCTTTGCTGGCTGCGTTTTCTGCAATTCCTCGTCCAAGTCGTCCTGAACCCAGAATAGCGACTTTTCTAATATCCATTAAAACAATCCTCCTCAAAAATATATGTTGGCTCTTAGCCAAAGTCTAAACTTTTCATTTAAGAAATCAAACCACTTTTCTATTCTACATTGTACCCTGAATTTACCTGCCAAAAAAAGATAATTTTTTCTTAAAAATAGGGAAATTGTCGGTTTTACTTACTTAGGGTATTGTTTTTTGAGTAAACTATGGTAAAATAACCTTCAACTACTGATTTACTTTAGTTTGTCTAAGAAAGAATTTTATTATGAAAGGAAGGGTATGATGGATTACAATACTAAGTTTGGCAAAGAAGGTTTAACCTTCGATGATGTGCTTTTAATCCCAGCAGCCTCTGAAGTTATGCCTTCCAATGTTGATACGACTACCTATTTAACTAAGAGAATTAAATTAAATATTCCTTTAATGAGTGCGGGTATGGATACTGTAACTGAGGCACGGATGGCAATCGCTATTGCCCGGGAAGGTGGAATAGGGGTAATTCATAAGAATTTATCCATTGAGGATCAGGCTGGAGAAGTAGATAAGGTGAAACGTTCTGAAAGTGGTGTTATCGTGGATCCTTTCTATTTATCCCCAGAGGATTCAATTTCTGATGCTTTAGAATTGATGGCTCGTTATCGTATTTCTGGAGTTCCGATTGTTGATGAGCAGATGAAGTTAGTTGGAATTCTCACCAATCGGGACTTAGTTTTTGAAGAAAATATAGAACAGCCAATTGGTAATGTGATGACCAAAGAAAATTTAATTACAGGTCCAGTAAATACAACCCTGGAAGAAGCTAAAGGAATTTTACATAAACATCGAATTGAAAAACTTCCCTTAGTTGATGCTCATTATCGATTAAAAGGTTTAATTACTATCAAAGATATTGAAAAAGCTAGAATGTATCCAAACTCTGCTAAAGATGAGAAAGGTCGTTTACGTTGTGGTGCAGCTGTTGGTGTTGGCTCTGATTGTCTCGAGCGAGCAGAAGCCTTGGTGGAAGCAGGTGTAGATATATTAGTAATTGATACAGCACACGGTCATTCCCGGAAAGTAATTGAGACTACTCGGTTATTAAAAGATAAGTTTGGTGACCAAGTAGATATTATTGCTGGTAATATTGCGACAGCGGCAGCAGCTGAAGCTTTGATTGAGGCTGGTGCAGATGCTGTTAAAGTCGGAATTGGACCAGGTTCCATTTGTACCACTCGAGTAGTAGCCGGGGTAGGAGTACCGCAGCTAACAGCCATTTGGGATTGTGCTCAAGTAGGTAAGAAATATGGTATACCTGTTATTGCTGATGGTGGAATTCGATACTCAGGAGACATTGTAAAAGCTATAGCCGCAGGAGCTAATGTGGTCATGCTCGGCAGTCTGTTTGCTGGGACTCAAGAGAGTCCAGGTGAATTAGAGATTTATCAGGGTCGTAGTTATAAAGTTTACCGGGGAATGGGTTCTATGGGTGCCATGAAGGCCGGAAGTAAAGATCGTTATTTCCAAGAAGATAACCGTAAATTAGTACCAGAGGGTATTGAAGGACGTGTACCATTTAAGGGAACGTTATCAGATACAGTTTATCAATTGATGGGTGGACTAAGAGCTGGTATGGGCTATTGTGGTGCTGCTAATATTGAGGCGTTACAAAATGAAGGTCAATTTGTGCGAATCACACCTTCAGGAATGCAAGAAAGTCATCCACATAATGTACAAATCACGAAAGAAGCTCCTAACTACAATTTAGGGTCCTAACAAAAAGAAGCGTGAAAACGCTTCTTTTTGTTCGTAAACCAGAATAATTCTTTAATGGGGTGGTTTTCTTGGTTAATAAACAATGGCTAGCAATTACACTAATTGGCTGGGTTATTATTGTTGCTTGTAGCTGGATAATTCCCTTACCTACTTTAGCGACAAAATTCATCTGGATGGCTTTACAGCAAGCCTGGTTAATTCTTGCCGGGTTAAAAGCTATTCAGCCTAAAAAACTAATGCAGTTTGAACTAGCTAAGCTATTCAGCGGTATCCGAGCAGGGTTAGTGCTATTCGTATTAAATACAGCAATATCCTATGTTGTTGTTCTAATCTTAAGCTTGATCTTTGGCATGGAAGAAGTACTCATGGTTTTAGCGAATGAACGATCTGGAATAGGTCAATTATTTGCTGTTAAAAATCAGATTACGCTGGTAATTGTATTCTTCTTAGTGGTTATTGGGGCCCCTGTAAGTGAGGAAATTGTTTTCAGAGGAGGATTGCTGCAAGGGCTTGCTCAAGTTACTTCAGCACGGGTGGCAAATTTTATTACTGCATTGATTTTTGCCTTAGTACATTATTATGTAATTCAATTTTTGCCAGTCTTCTTTTCGGGTCTGTATTTGGGATGGATTTATTTAAAAAGGGAAAATCTAGTTGAACCGATAGCAGCTCATGCCACAGTTAATTTTATTGGTTTCATGTTTAATCTTTTCATATAAAAAAAGAGACACAATCAAGTGTCTCTTTGATATCTAATTACATTTCATGAAACTGTTGGACATCTACCACAAAGACAATGGCTCCGCCAACCTCAACTTCCACAGGTAGATTAATTGCTGTTGGTATTTCGGAAGCTACATGAGGCAAGAGTTTTTTACGACGCACACAGGTTTGACGAATAATATCTAAAACGGGATCCACATGCTCATCTTCCACACCTACTAGCAAGGTAGTATTACCTTGGAGAAGGAATCCGCCTGTACTTGCCAGTTTAGTTGATCTATATCCCTGTTCAGTTAATTTTCTGATTAATGCAGGGGTATCGTCGTCCTCAATTACTATAATAATCAATTTCATGCGAGAAAACCTCCCCTCCCTTGTGTTTATAATATTTGACATAACTTCTTGATTTCCTTTTAAAAAGGTGAAACTATTATTAAAAACAGGATTGATAAACTGTTATAGTCTTTTCCACCATAGTATGCAAAGAAAAATTGTTTTTTCCATAGCGATAGCTAAATTGTTGAAGATTTCGCAATTCGGTGAGGGAGGAGAGGGTATTTAAAGTTTTTTCTAGTAAGGAAGAAGACAAATCATGTTTGAACGTCCGCCCGCTAAAATTTGTCTTTCTTAATGGCTCTACTGTAGTTGGTGTAACTAAGCCATCAAAGTAGTCACCTAATACACAGCCAACACAACCTGCTGCCATACCTTCACGAATTGCTCGACCAGTTCCAATAACTAAGTCAGCCTGTCTTAAATATGGAGCAACATCAATTTGCCAGCCTAAAGAGGTTAATTTTAAGTCTTTCGGACGCCAGTTGCCTATGGAGATAATTTTCCAATCATAGTTTAGCATAATTTGTGCAACTTTAGCAAAAGCTGTTTCCCTGTCAGGGGTCATTCTGGTTAAAATAATAGCATTTCTTGTGCTTGATTTTTTAGGTAAAGGGCGAAAGATGGAGGTATCAACACCATTTTCAATCACCACTGTCTTTTGATGAGGTAGTTTTAATTGGCGTTTCATTTCATCACTGATGGCAATAATTCGATTGGCCTTAATTAATTCGGATATGGGTTGGAAATCTAAGTAGTGGCAAGTAGCCACTACTGGGATATTTAAACTATCTCTTAGTTCTAAGGCTAATGGCAAGGTATGTACGGAATGAGTATGAATCAACTCTATTTTCTCTTTATGGATTAATTTTTTGAGGAACTTTAGATCCATTTTACTAGAATAGGGGATTCGATTACGCTGAAGCCAGTGCAAATACTGTTGGGATAAGTTGCTAATTACCAGAAAAGGGGAGTGTCCTTGGTGTATTAACTCTTTGCAAAGGGAAAAAACATGGGTACTTTGTCCATTTAAATAGAATCTAGTTAGGATCAACACTCTCATGTTTATACCTCCTGCACTGATTGTAAAAAACCAGCACCCTCCTATTGGATGCTGGTTTTTATGTTCCCATCCTTACCTGGTGACACGCACCGGTTGGGGCGGGAATGGTGGCCAGAAAGCACCAGATCTTGCTAATTCAAACCATTCTGGGCAGCCAAGCGGTTCAAATGCTTCACATTCTGCTGGTTCAGGGCAGAATCTGCCATAAACTTCTAACTGAACTAAGGAGACAACTTTAACTACAATGTAAACACCTACATCACATTCAATAGCCGTGCCACCGTCCACAGGGGTACAACTAATACATTGAAGTAATGGAAGAATAACAACATCCATGCCTGGCAGAGCACCATCTAATAGTACCCTTCTTCTTCTAAACTGAGCGGTTTGTTGGATGAACTGGGTTTCACCATTACTATCATATTCTACGTTAAGGATGAAGTTAACGGTTACGCTCAGTTCACCTGGACCAACAATCACGCCAACAGTTTCAATATTGGTAATTTCACAATCCACTACATTGACTGCTGGTGGGAAACCAGGAGGAATCGGAATGCGATAGGCTGGGCAATCAATAATAGTACATTCGTTGTAAACTTTATTCACCAGGATACATTCTCTTTCGAAATCAGGCTCATAATTGTTTACGGGCATCTAATGAACCCCCCTTTCTAGGATTATTCTATGCAGCTAAAGCAAAGTGGTGAAAGAAACGAAATAAAAAGTATTTATAGTTTTAGTTTGCATAGATTTAAGTGATGGAGGTGTGAGTATGAGGATTCAATTAACCCACCCACATTACCAAATATTAGAGGACGAAGGAGATACTTTAGTATTAAAGGGCAAACAACAGGAGCTGCTCCTGCAGCAAGGACAAATAGCTGAACCAACAGCAACGTTAGTCAATCAGACAATTCATATAGTGGCTTTATTAAATAAACAACGGTTAGTTCACTGGCATGGTGAAAAGGACTTAATTGCTGAAGACATTTCTCGAGATAAACAACCAATCAAAGGTTTACAGTTAATAACGGATAGTGATGGGAAGGTAAACCTTTTCTATTTACAGCAAAATGCAAAACAAGGCGATTATACATTAATCCAACGAGTTTATACCGATAGTTGGAGCGAGCCGCTGCGTGTAACAACTAATATTAGTAATATGAGTGATGATTATCGGGTGTGCCCTGGATTGGATAACTATTTGCATTTAGTATATGTGGGATTAGAGGGAGACACTCTATTTTATCGTTGTTTTGATTTGGCAGGAAAAATATGGAGTGGAGCAATTCCGTTGGTCAAGGAAGAATGCAGTAGTCCTCAAATTTATCTAAACCGAGATAATCTATTGTTGACTTGGATTAGTGAAACTGATGATGGCAAACGGTTAAGAGCTTTATGGCAAAAGGGAACCTGGGGTAAGCCAGAAAGTCTGTCATTAAGTGGGAAAGATATTTATCAGCCAGGTATTTCCTGGGAAGACGGTTTATTAACTATTCATTGGTTAGAAGGCACCCAGTTGTGTGCTAGACGTTATGATCAGCAGTGGTCTGAACTGAGGAAAATAAGCTCTGAAGAAAAACGACTAACTAATAAATTAGTTACCTTGGAAAATAGCAGGATTTGTTGTACTTGGTCAATGTATGAACCGTACATAGAACAAGAGATTATTTCGGAAAGGACAAAGCCAGAAGGTGTTTCTCAAGTTAAAGTGGTGGAGGAAACTAATGTAAAAGGACGTACGGAAAGCCAAGAAGAAAAACAACGGCGAGAAGTAGAGCAAAGATTTTGGCAGGAGGCCTTTCAATTGCACCATCAATGGCAGCAGTTGCAACAGGAATATCAAGCTGTTTTGCAGCAAGGCCAGGAGATTGAAACACGTTTAATTAGTAAATTGCAGGAAATGCTTAATGAGCATCTTCCATTTGAAGCAAGTTATAGCGACAAATTTACAAAATTGGCCGAGGATTTGCAATTAGCCAATCAAAGGGTTCTTAGTTTGAGGGAAGAATTTCGTGGAATGCGTCAAACTAGCGGTAATCTGCGGCAGTTAGAGGAGCGGATCACGAAATTAGAAACTAACCAAGTGAGCCAGACTAAATTAGAAGGGCATTACTTAAATGTAGATAAACGAGTGAGGGTTTTAGAGGGTCAGCTGACAAATTTATCACAACAAGTAGCTGGATTAATCAGTGGTAACAAGAAAAGATCTATGCGCGCTAAAACATTTTTGAAGAGGCTGATCTGGCGCTGAGCTTGGCTTTTGACAGTAGTTTCCAGTTGATACAGGTGTTTGACTACTTTATAATGAGTCTAGGGAAAGTGTTCCTAGACTTATTTTTATAAGGAGTGTTTTTGTGAAAAGAATACTTAGAATTAGTTGTATTTTGACGGTATTATTACTTTTAGTTTCTTTTATAGGACAAGCTTATGGTTGGGGTTGGTCCCATGGCTCATATGGCTCAACTTATCCTAACAGTGGTTTGAACGGTTCCTGGGGAGCCTATTGGGGTCATTTAGACTTGAAAGGTATGTTTCAACCAGCAAAACCTTCTACACCAACAACACCAACACCTACTCCAAATGTACCAGAACCAGTACACCCAGAGCCAAGTCAACCTGTTCAGCCGCAGCCAAGTCAACCTCTACAACCGCTGCCAAATCGGGTACCAAAGCCAAGTAGTTCTTTAAGCAGTAATGAAAAAGAATTAATTGACTTAGTAAATAAAGAACGGGTAGCTGCTGGATTACATCCTTTAGAAGTAGATATGACATTGGTTCAGTTAGCCAAAGATAAAAGCCATGAAATGGCAGTCACTTCTGATGTAAGTCATTATTCACGCTGGAAGTTTCATGCGAACTTAGATGCAGCTGGTGTTTCTTATCGTCAAGCAGGGGAAAATATTGCTCGGGCCACAAGCATTTCTCGAGTGCATAATGGATTAATGAATAGTAGTGGTCATCGTGCGAATATTATGGCCTCATCATATACGCATATTGGCGTTGGTGTTGTAAAATATGGTACTTCGTATTATGCAACTCAGATTTTTATTGCGCGTTAGTTTATAAGCAAATTAAAAACCTTCATTCCAGTTGGAAGAAGGTTTTTTGTTTATAACAGGAAGTCTGCCACACTTTCTAATATATAAGTCGGTTTTATAGAAGACTTTTCTAAAATCTCTTTAGATGTAATTCCAGTCAAAACTAAGGCTGTATCTAAACCTTGTTCAATGCCCATTTTGATATCAGTTTCTAACCGGTCGCCAATCATTAGGCAATCTTTGGCATCTTGTTGGATTCGTTCTAAGGCGACAGCTAGCGTAATTGGAGAGGGTTTACCGCAAATAACTTCAGGATAAATTCCTGTGACACCATGTATTGCGCCAATCATTCCAGCACAATCAGGGATTTCACCGCCATCTATTGGGCAAGTTCGGTCAGGATTAGTAGCAAAATAACGGGCACCATTTTTTAAGGCGATCATGGCATCATTAAGTTTATCATAATCAAAAGTCCGATCAAAAGAGACAACTAAAAATTCGGCTTGCAGTGGATCGGCTGTAATTTGTAAGCCAAAACTTTCTAATTCTTGGATTAATGGAGGTTCACCAATTACATAAACTACTGCGTTTGATTTTTGCTTACTTAAATACTGAGCGGTAACCAAGGAGGAGTTAATAATATTATCTATTGTAGCAGGGATTCCAAAATTATTTAGTTTTTTAGCATAGTCTAATCGAGTTTCAATTGGTTTATTAGTTAGAAATAAAACTTTCTTGCCTAATCTTGTAAGCTTATCAATTACTTGATCTGCTTGTCCTAGCAGTCTATTACTTAAATAAATTGTTCCATCTAGGTCAAAAATATAACCAGTGTACTGTAACAGTTGGTTTGTGTCTTTCACAACTTAAACTCCTTTCTAAAGCCCTTTAAAATATTCTTCGATTCCACGAGCAATTGCATTAGCGATCGCTTGTTGTCCCTCGTCTGAAAGCATAAATTCCCGGTCATGTTTATTAGAAACAAACCCGATTTCTATAATAACGGTCGGTATTTTACTACGACGGAGAATAAAAAAGTCGTCAGCGATAATGCCTGGAGCATTACGTCCAGGTAATAAGGAATTTAACTGATTTTGAATGGCGATGGCTAAGCGCTGACTATATAACGAATGAGGTTGATATAAAGTTACTGCACCTTTAGCACTTTCTGACCGAAAATGATTTGTATGAATGCTGATTAATATATCGGACTTGTTGGCTTCGGCTTTTAATAACCGAGCTCGTAAACCTAGTCGATAGGTCGGCGGACGCCTGTTGCCTAAGGCGATGCCTTTATCCCTAGGATCTATACTTCTACCTAGCTCTAAATCTTCCTGGTATTCTCTCTTTGTATAATTAATTTCATCTTCAATCGATACTTCGTTCCATAAGTCAGTGTCATCAGTTCTTGTCAAGATGACTGATGCCCCATGTTTCTCAAGCTCAGCAGCTATTACTTTACTGATTGCTAAGGTGATATCCTTCTCAGTTACTCCAGCATGGGAACTACCAGAGTCAATTCCTCCATGTCCAGGATCAATCGTGATCACCCGTTCTTCTAATAAAGAACGAGAAAAAAACGAATTTGACTTTACAAATAAAAAACTAATTGTCAGTAAAAATCCAATTGTACCAGCGGTTATTATTAAAAACTTCTTTAAGTTTGTTAGCATCATTGCAAAATCCTCCGTAAAAAAATCTTGAATCTCTAAATTTATATGATAAAATATTTGGTAAATGACTTTGGGATTTTGCGTTTTATATAACTAAAGTTAAAGGATGCAAAAACTTGTTAATGGGTTTTTGATGTTGACACCGAAGGCAAGCTATGTTAACATCTAATTAACAACGGTCGTTGTAGGCCGTAGAATTTTATAATTAACATTTTATAAATTAAAATGAAGGGTGTGGTGGCTTCTTAAAAATACTTGTTTTTGCCTTATCAAGAAACAACAGGGAGGAATTCATGTGAAAAATAGTTACAAACTTTTGTTAGTGGCACTAATGATTGTATTAGTTAGCGGAACTGCGCTAGCAAAATACAATGAGTCTCCATTATTAGCAGAACAAGTAAAAGCGGGTCTTCTACCACCTGTAGAAGAGCGCTTACCAGTTAATCCTTTAGTTATTGAACCTTATGAAAAAATCGGTAAATATGGTGGCATTATTCGTAGTACTCATACCGGACCTGGTGATTCTACAGGTTATCAAAGATTAGTGCATGAGCCTTTAGTATACTATGATGAAATGTTCTATGAAATCCATCCTAACCTTGCAGAAAGCTGGAGCGTCTCTGAAGACGGTAAAGTGATTACCTTCAAATTAAGAGAAGGTTTAAAATGGTCTGATGGACATCCATTTACAACGGATGATATCTTATTCTGGTGGGAAGATGTTCAGTTAAATACTGAGCTTACACCAGCAGTTAACCTTAACTTCCAATCTGGCGGCGAGCCAATGAAAGTAGTTAAGATTGACGACTTAACTGTAGAATTCCGTTTTAAAGAACCAAAAGGCGGTTTTGTAAACTGGATGGCTACAGGTCATGAAACTTATTTACCAAAACATTATTTACAACAATTTCACATTAAATATACTGATGAAGCAACTCTTAACAGATTAGCTAGAGAACATGGTGTAACATTGTGGAGTGAGTTATTCAGACTTAAAGCTGGTTTAAGTTCTGGTCAAAAAGCTGTTGGTATGCCAACTATGGATGCTTGGGTTCTAACAACTGGTTTCGATGCTCCAGTTAAAATCTCCGAAAGAAACCCATACTACTTCAAAGTTGACACAGCTGGTAACCAACTTCCATATATCGATGCTTACCATCGTGAACTAGTTGGTGACGTAGAAATTATGAAACTTAAACTAATTGGTGGTCAAATCGACTATCAAACTCGTCACTTATGGACTATGTACAGCGATTTACCATTATTCTTGGCTAGCCAAGACAGTGGTAACTATCGAGTAATCCAAACTGAAGGTGGAACTCCTGGATTACTAGTAATGCATTTCAACCAAAACTATGATGCAGATCCAGAAATCGCGAAATTATTACGCAACAAAGACTTTAGGATTGCACTTTCCTATGCTATTGACAGAGAAGAAATGAACGAATTGCTCATAAACGGCTTAGGAGCTATCGGTCATGGTCACTTACACCCATTGCATCCAGCTTACAGTGAAGAAGCTGACAAGATGTATACAGATTACAATCCTGCTTTAGCTAACAAAATGCTAGATGAATTAGGATTGACTGCTCGTGATGAAGAAGGCTTCCGCTTATTGCCTAACGGCCAAAGATTAACTTTAATTGTTGACGGAAGTACACATCACTGGGCGCAAGTTGACGGTGGTCAATTAATTAAAGATTACTGGGAAGCTGTAGGAATCCGTACAGTTATCAACTTAATGGAGCGTGCTTTATACGAATCAAAACGTGAAGGTAACCAACATCAAATCGGTTTTGCAGACTTTGCAGACCCAATTATCCCACTACTACAAACAGGTCACCAAATCACTTATGTAGTAGCTCCACATTGGGAAACTTGGTTAACAACTAACGGTAGAGATGGCGTTGAGCCACCAGCAGATGTTAAGCGTATTTATGAAATTTACACTGACATTGCACCTTCTACCGATGATGAAGAAGTAAGAACAGCTTTAATGAGAGAAATTATTGACATTTGGGCTGATAACTTCTGGACAATTGGTACTGTTGGCATGCATTTCAACTTGTCATTCGCTAACAAAGATTTAAGAAACGTACCAGCTCCAGCAGCTCACAGCCACCCTGGTAACCCAGGTATCTATAGACCATTCCAATGGTTCTGGGATAGATAATTTAAATCTCAGGTTTGTATTTTGGCTTTAAAATCAAAGCAGAGAAGCCAGCAAGCACGTTGGCTTCTCTCTTATGTTTTAAATATTTAGCCTCTAGATGGAGGGGGAGTCAATGCTTAGATTTATTAGTAGACGATTGCTACAAATGATCCCAATGTTAATTATGATATCAATTATTTCATTCATTATCATTCAACTACCTCCAGGTAGTTATCTTCATACCATGATTGCACAAATGCATGCAGCAGGAGAACAAATTAACCATGAATTAATTGAAGCAATTAAGGCTCGCTATTCCCTTGATGCTCCGGCACACATCCAATATTTCAATTGGATGAAAGGAATTATAACCAGAGGCGATTTTGGTTATTCTTTCGAATGGGAAAAGCCTGTTAGTCTGTTAATCTGGGAAAGATTAGCGCTAACCTTAGCAGTATCAGTTTCTTCATTACTGTTTTCTTGGATAGTTGCTTTCCCAATTGCTATTTACAGTGCAGTTAATAAGTATACGATTGGGGACTATTTCTTAACCTTACTTGGTTTTCTTGGTTTATCAATCCCTAACTTTATGCTTGCACTAATTTTAATGTATATTTCCTTAAAGTATTTTGGTACAAATGTTGGAGGATTGTTTTCGCCAGAGTATGTTATGGCACCTTGGAGCTGGGCGAAATTTAAAGATATGTTAGAGCATATTTGGGTTCCAATGGTTGTAATTGGTACTTCTGGAACAGCTGGTTTAATTCGTGTGTTGCGGAACAACTTGTTGGATGAATTAAGTAAGCCATATGTTGTTGCAGCTCGTTCCAAAGGGATTGGTACTATTCGTTTATTATTTAAATATCCGGTACGTTTAGCAATTATACCGTTTATTAGTACAGTAGGTTGGACTTTGCCACAAATGATTTCAGGAGAAGCTGTTACAGCTGTAGTGTTAGGTTTACCTACAGCCGGTCCATTATTGTTAAGGGCTTTACAGAGCCAAGATATGTATTTGGCAGGCAGTTTTACTCTATTATTAGCAAGTTTAACTATTATCGGTACGCTGATATCGGATATTTTATTGGTACTTGTCGATCCGCGTATTCGTTATGAGTAGGGGAGGTTTATCGGATGAATGCAAATGTAACAACTCCTGAAGTTATTCAGCCCAATGAGGAAACAACCACTGCTGAGGAGAAGATATTTTATGCAACTCAATGGCAGTTAATGTGGTTAAAGTTTAAAAAACATCGTGTTGCTATGGCAGCAGGGATTATTATTATATTCATGTATTTAGTTGCAATCTTCGCTCCATTCGTAGCTCCATATGATCCAGACACACGGCATCGTAATGCTGCCCTTGCGCCTCCAACAAAGATTAGATTTATTGATGAGAATGGTTTCTCTTTCCGCCCATTTATTCACCCAATTAAGCAAGAAGTAGATTTTACAACTTTTCAACGGATCTATGTTGAAGATACTAGCAGACGATTACCAATTCGCTTTTTTGTAAGAGGCGAGGAATATAAACTTTTTGGCATTACTACTAATATTCACTTATTTGGTGTGGATGAAGGTGCGATTTTCTTGTTTGGTACAGACCGATTAGGTCGGGACATGTTTACCAGGATTATATATGGTTCGCGAATTTCCATGTCTATCGGTCTGGTAGGGGTATTCTTAAGTTTAGTGCTTGGCTTAATATTTGGTGGAATTTCTGGCTATTATGGTGGTATAGTAGATGGAATTATCCAACGGGTTATTGAAGTATTACGTTCATTCCCAACTATTCCTCTTTGGATGGCTCTCAGTGCTGCTTTACCTCCAGATTGGTCACCAGTCAAAGTTTATCTGGGAATTACCGTTATTTTGTCCCTAATCGGCTGGACATCCTTGGGACGGCAAGTTAGAGGTTTAGTACTTTCAATCAAAAATGAGGATTTTGTAGTTGCTGCGCGACTTGCAGGAACTAGTGAGCCTAAGATAATCTTGACTCACTTAATCCCATCATTTATGAGTCACATTATCGCAAGTATTACGCTTTCCATCCCAAATATGATTCTTTCTGAAACATCACTTAGTTTTTTGGGGATCGGACTTCGTCCACCTGTAATTAGCTGGGGCACATTGTTGCAACAAGCACAAAATGTGCATTCGATAGTGATGGCACCATGGTTATTAATTCCTGGTTTATTTGTGATAATTTTCGTACTGGTCTTCAACTTCTTAGGAGATGGTCTGCGTGATGCTGCAGATCCCTATGGTCAGTAAAGATTGGGACAATGGGGGTGTAGGAAAATGAATAAGATGAGTAACAGTAATAATCTGTTAGAAATAAGAGATTTAGTCGTTAAGTTCAAAACAGAAGAAGGAATAGTTAATGCGGTAAACGGCGTTAATTATTCAGTACCTGAAGGGTGTTCTATCGGAGTAGTTGGTGAAAGTGGTTGCGGTAAGACAGTGAGTGCTTATTCAATCACTAGATTGCTACCGAAAAACGCTACTTTCAGTGGACAGATTCTATATAAAGAACGAAATGGTAAAGTTACTGATACTTTAGCTTTACCAGCTGAAGGAAAAGAGATTCGTCGCTTAAGAGGCCGAGACATTTCAATGATTTTCCAAGAACCAATGTCTTCACTAAGCCCTGTTCACACTATTAATAATCAGTTATCAGAAGCGATGATTTTGTTCCAAAACATGTCAAAACAAGAAGCTAGGGAACGGTCAATTGAGTTATTAGACTTAGTTGGTATTCCAAACCCATCCCGGCGAGTTGACGAATATCCATTCCAGTTTAGTGGTGGAATGAGACAAAGGGTAATGATTGCTATGGCTTTAGCACGTAACCCAAGATTACTAATTGCAGACGAACCAACAACTGCGTTAGACGTAACTTTACAAGCACAAGTATTAAAACTAATACAAAACATGCAGAATGAGTTTAACTTGTCAATGATCTTAATTACGCATGACTTAGGCGTAGTAGCTCACATGGTTGATTATATCTATATTATGTATTTAGGTAGAGTTGTTGAACGTGGTAAAGTCGTAGATATTTTTGATAACCCGCTTCATCCTTATACCAAAGGATTGTTGAACTCTATTCCTAAGTTAAAGGGTAAACGTGGTGAAAGAGTTAGTTCAATTCCAGGTACTGTTCCTAGCACTTATGTTGTTCCTGTTGGCTGTGGATTTGCTGCTCGCTGTCCGTATGCTAAAGAACAATGCTTTAAGGAATTGCCTGATCGGGTACTGGTAGAGGATGAACATGAAGTTAGCTGCTTCTTATTCAATGGTGGGGAGGTAAAAGAAGATGCTGCAAATGCCTAATGATGTTATATTGCAGGTGAAGGGCTTAAAAAAATACTTCCCAATAGAATCTGGTTTTTTAAGACGCCAAGTGACTGGTTACGTAAAAGCAGTAGATGATATTAGCTTTTCCATTAAAAAGGGTACCACTCTAGGTTTGGTTGGAGAAAGTGGTTGTGGTAAAACAACTGCTGCCCGTAGTATATTGCGAGCAATTGAGCCAACCGCAGGAGAAGTATTGTTTAGAACCAGAGATGGTGTTGTAGATGTAACAAAACTAGATAAACATGGGTTAAAACAAGCTCGTGCTGATATGCAAATGGTCTTTCAAGATCCTTATTCATCCCTGAATCCACGGATGCCTGTATTAGATATCGTTGCTGAACCGTTAAGAGCTCACGGATATAGCAGAAAAGAGTGTGAAGAACGGGTTGCTGAGTTATTAGAGTTAGTAGGTTTACGTCCAGAATATAGTAGACGTTTCCCCCACTCGTTTAGTGGTGGTCAGCGTCAACGAATTGGCGTGGCTCGCGCCCTAGCTTTAAATCCATCCTTTATCGTAGCGGATGAAGCTGTTTCAGCACTTGACGTATCTGTTCAAGCTCAGGTAATGAACTTGCTGTTGGATTTACAAGAACAACTAGGTCTTTCTTATTTATTTATTGGTCATGATTTAAGTGTAGTTCGCTATTTGTGTGACCAAGTAGCGGTAATGTATCTAGGTAAAATTGTTGAGTTAGCTGATGTGGATAGCTTATATACGTATCCAAAACATCCGTATACAAGCGTATTGTTATCAGCTGTACCTGATGCAGATCCTCATACAGAATGGAAAGCCAAATCCATTAAAGGTGAAATCTCTGATTCAATGAAACAGTCTAAAGGTTGTATGTTTGCGCCACGCTGCGAATTCGCAAGCAAGTTATGTTGGGAAGAGATACCTGAGTTGAAAGATATTGATACTGGGGAAGAGGGAGTTACTCACCAGGTTGCTTGTCACCATGCAACAGAATTGTCTTTAGAAGGTGTAGGTTAGAGTTTAAAAGAATAATAAAAAGCTACTTAGAAAACTTTCTAAGTAGCTTTTTTTCATGCTGTCTATGGTGATTGAGAATTAAACTTTAAATCTTTTAACTAACTTTGACATCTCTTCTGCCATTCTAGCAACAGACTCAGCATTTTGAGTAATTTGAACGATAGATGCTGCTTGTTCTTCAGCAGAAGCTGCCATTTCGGCCATTCCAATGTCCAGTCGATGACCAGAATCAGCTACTTCATTTATCAGTTTAACTGTAGCTGAAATACTTTCCTCGATTTGGTCAAAGTCTGTTTGGGCTCTTCTTAATATTTCAGCTCCATCTTCGATTTGCTCATTGTTGACTTGAATTACATCTACTACTTGAGCTGTACCGGTTCTTAGATGGTCGATGCTGTTCATAATTACGCCAACTGATTCCTGAGTTTGTTCAGCTAATTTTCTTACTTCGTCAGCAACTACAGCAAAGCCGCGACCATGTTCGCCAGCTCTGGCAGCTTCAATAGCAGCATTTAGTGCTAAAAGATTGGTTTGTTCAGCAACATCGGATATAATATTGATAACTTGATCGATTTGGTTAGTTGCTTGTTGTAAATCATTAATTTTAGTTTGTGATTCTTGTGATGACCGTAATATATTGAGCATGGTTTCATTGGAGTGTGCCATTTGCGCTTTACCTGCTTCTGCACGTTTAACAACTTCCTGGGCTTGGGCAGCCATTGAATTTGCGTTTTGACTAACGTTTTTAATAGCTTCAGCATAGGTTTGAATGGCAGCTACAATTTCTTCAATCGTAGCTGAGTTTTCCTCACTAGCGGCAGAAAGTTCTTCACTAGCAGAAGATGCATTATGGATTGCACTAGTAATTGAGGAAATCATCTCACGTAAATTATCAGCCATCTTATTAAAGGCATTAAATAGTCTACCGAATTCATCCTCACGATTTGTTGACACTTGGACTGATAAATCACCGTTAGCTGCTTTTTCAGTGAAGGTGACTAATTCAAGGATTGGTTTAATAATACCTTGAGCGATGAAAAAGCTTGTAACACTGATTACAATTGCAGTTATAATGATAATAACGATAACTAGACTTTGGGATCTTTTTACACCTGCAAAAGCTTGATCAGCTAAAGCTTCAATGACTACAGCAGCTGGCTCATCACCTAACATAACCGCACTAACATAGCCGAGAACAGGTTCACCATGATAACCTATGTATTCTGTACTATCGGCGAAATCTAGCTCGTTATTGGCTAATGCTGCTGAGAACATTTCTACGGCTTTGGTATTAATTTTGCTTGTTAACATTGATAAGTTGGGATCTTTAGGATTACTTTGTAGGGTTCCATTGGCGTCGACTAGGTAAACATCATATTCAAGACTTTCGTTTTGATTTTCAATCATTAACTTATTATGAATTTCGTCGTAAGCTGTACCTAAGCCTATAACTCCGACAGCATCGCCGGCTACATTACGAATTGGGGCAATGGTGAATATAACGTAGGTTTCAAGTGCATCAGACCATATCCAAGGTGACCATCCGACAGTATTAGAATTGATTATGTCATTGATTTCTTCGATTGCGCTAGAATAGTCAAAAAAGGTTCCTTGTGGATTGTAAACTATGTCTTCATAAACTGCTACAAATATGTCTACAAAATCATCTTTATAATCTTCTGCAACGCGGTTAATTCCATTCATAAGTGTATTGGAGCGCCAAATACTTGAGTTTTTATCAGATTGACTCATAATAGTAACAGGTAATGCGATAGCATCATTAGCAGCAAGAATACTTGCTTGTTCTTCTCTGTATTGGCGGTCTAATTCTAAATTATTTCTAATGGTAGTAGCCACAGTATGGCTATCACGAGCAACCACTTCACGTTCATTAGAAACTAAGCGATTAAAAAAAATTAAACTCACAGTTATCGCTGGAATTAGGCCAATAATTAAAAATAGCGATATTAGTCTGGTTTTAATACTTTTTGTAAAAGACAAAGTACTTTCCCTCCTTAGTAAGTGTGCCGCAAAAACAAGAAAATATTTTTACGTTTGTCTAATAATATTATATCACGGTTAGCAAGTTTATTACAAGGGTTAAAAAGCTAGCTGATGGGCTTTTCTTTTTGTTATTTCTACAGAAATTGTTTATAATGAAAATATAATGTTTTTTGATATTAGATCTGGAGGATGTCATGAATATGAAGCGGGAAAAAATAAGAATCATTATTATATCCTTAGTTGTTTTTATAATCATAACCGGTGTAACGATGTATGGTTATCGTCAGCCACAGGCAATATCACAAACAGAGGATGGATTTGTTACCAAGCAAGTACTTGATCATTTGGCTGAAATTGCTGTTGAACCAACACCAGTTGGCAGCGAACAACATAAGCAGGTTAGAGATTATCTGGTGAATGTATTATCAGAATTAGGGCTTAATCCAGAAATACAATCAGCTTATGCAATAAATCCATATTGGCGGACAGGTGCAGTTATCAATAATGTTGTGACACGTATTCCCGGTAGTGAAAGTAGTAAAGCAATTTTACTAGTTGCTAATTATGATTCTATGCCTACATCCCCAGGTGCGAATGCAAATAAAGCAGCAGTAGCTAGCGTGCTGGAAATAGTGAGAGTAGTTTTAGCGGAAGCACCTTTAAAAAATGACTTGATTATTTTATTTGCTGACGCAGGTGAAATTGGCGCTTTAGGAGCCTTAGCCTTTGCTGAACAACATCCTTGGATGGAAGAGGTTGGTTTAGTATTGAATGCTGAAGCCAGAGGCACAAGTGGTGCTTCAGTGTTATTTGGTACTAGCCGAAGAAATGGATGGCTAATTTCCCAGTATGCTCAGGCAGTTAGTCAGCCATTAGGAAATTCTTTTATTCATGAATTGTATCGATTAATGAATCATGATCACAGCTTTACTGTCTTTAATCAGGCACAGATACCAGGTCTTAATTTAGCATATTTGGACAAGCCTACTTATTACCATACAGCATTTGATAATTTGGAGAATATCGATTTAACTAGCATTCAGCAACAGGGAAATAATCTGCTACAATTAGTTAAACATTTTGGTAATCTTGAGCTGCAAGAAATTTCTCAAATAGATCAGATTTATTTTGACTTGTTTGGTTTAAGGTTAGTTCATTATCCAATTACTTGGATAGCAAACTTGATCACGATAACTATAATTATGTTTGGTATTGTAGTTTGGCAAGGCATGAAGAATTACCGCTTTAATCTAAAGGGAATCCTCTATGGCATTTTGATTTTTGCTCTCATAGGATTATTTAGCGGCGTACTGATGAGTTATGTAGGAAATTGGCTAGTTCCAAATCATCCATTATATAAATATGTACAACCTAATAATGGCATCTGGTATTTGGTTGGTCTTAGCTCTTTAACAGCTACTTTATTTATCCTACTCTATTCATGGGCATTTAATAAATTAGAAGAGTTAGACTTAATTTTTGGAACACAAATTGTTTGGTTAGTTATTACGATTTTTATTTCCTTGTTCTTACCAGGCACAAGTTATCTCTTTATTTGGCCATACCTTTTCAGTCTACTTGGTACCTTATTATATCTTCAGTGGGATGAGCCTTCTTGGATAATCAGGGCGATTGCCATTCTATTGAGTTTTGTTCCAGTTATCACCCTTTGGCCAGTTTTACTTAAACAAGTTTTTGTAATTTTAGGATTAAGTTCTAGTGGCATTCTAATGCTTTTATTTGTTTATGCTCTAGGCTTATTACTGCCTTTAATTAAGGAAATCAAAGATTTGAATGTTCGGATTTTACCAGCAATATCTTTAGTGCTTTTGCTTTTTAGTATAGTTATGGTATATAATCAATCAGGAGTGACTGCGACTCAACCGGGAATGAATAGCATTTTCTATTATGCTGATTTAGATCAGGAACAAGCTTACTGGGTAAGTATTGATTTAGATTTGGATGAGTTTACGGAACAGTTTTTCCCGGCAGGATTTACTGCAGATAACCTTCAGCATTTAATTCCTTATGAATATGTTCCGATAATAAAAGGGTCAGCTCCAAAATGGAATGAGTCGCCTGTTGCTGTCAACTTAATAGGAGAAGTGATTCGGGAAGAGGTTAGGGAAATACATCTTCATGTTAAACCCCTACAGGAGCATGTTAGCTTGATCGTGCATATCAAGCCGGAATTAGTAACAGAACAGGTAGAAATTGCTGGTAATATGGTTGCCTGGGAGGAACACTGGCCGGTATTTCGTTACTATAACATTCCTGCTGAAGGAATTAATTTAGTAGTACCCACAGCAATTGATAGTAATTTTAGTATTACTATTTTAAGTCAATTATACGGATTGCCAGACTTTTTTGGAGACAATTTTATTCAAAGACCAGAATATTTGATACCGGCTCCAACGCCAATAACAGATACAACGATTCTTAGCAAAACCTATGTTTTTAATTAATAATTAAAATGTCGATTAGAAGGCTGTTTTTATGTTATAATGACATATTGAATCAGGAAATGGGAGTGTCTTTATGCCAATTGTCCAGTTGAAAGATGTAAAGAAAACGTATGAGTTAGGAAAAACTCAAGTGCATGCTGTTAAGGGTGTCACTTTTGATATTAAAAAAGGTGATTTTATTTCACTAATTGGCCCTTCAGGTTCGGGTAAATCAACGATTCTTAATATGATCGGTTGTATTGATCAACCGACTGATGGAATAGTAAGTATTGCTGGCCAAAGTACTTCAGGTTTGAATGATAAACAGCTAACTACTTTAAGGCATGAGGTTTTAGGTTTTATCTTTCAATCCTTTAACTTAATTCCAGTTTTAAATGTTTATGAAAATATAGAATTTCCACTGTTATTAGGGAAAAATCGGATGCCGAAGCGAGAACGCGAGGAATGGATCGAATACCTAGTCGAAGCAGTAGAATTAACCAACTTTATTAAGCATAAGCCCAATGAATTATCAGGTGGTCAGCGGCAAAGGGTAGCTATTGCTCGTGCGTTAGTTACTAAACCTCAAATAGTCTTAGCTGATGAACCTACGGCCAATTTAGATTCGAAAACTGGGCAGACCATTATTGAGTTAATGAAAAAAATGAATGCGGAATTAAATACCACATTCATCTTTTCCACTCATGATTCTACAATTGTTGGAATTGCCGATCACATTATTCGCTTATTAGACGGCAGAATTGTAGAAGAAACCCATAAGGCAGAATATAATGAAACGGCAGGGGTCAGTCAATGAGTGTGTTGTTAAAAATTGCCTGGAGAAATTTAAAAGAACATCGCACTAAAACTTTAATTATCGGAACTTTAATTGCAGTTGGTATAACAGTATTAATTGTAGGTAACTCATTGATGGATTCAGCTACAGCTGGTATTGAACGCTCTTACATAAAGAACTTTACAGGGCATATTATGATTAGCGGTAAGCATCAGGGAAACTTAACCTTATTTGGCTTTCAAGATCTTACTATCTTAGAGCAAAACATCCCTACATTACATGATTACGAAGAAATTGTGAGTTTTTTAGAGTCTTTACCTTATGTAGAACTTATTAATCCGCAAATCTCTGGGGTCGCCTTAGCAAGTATTAACGAAGTTCAGGGTGCTATGCAATTATTTGGAATCGATCCCGAATCTTATCTACAGATGTTTCCTGACAATATTGAGCTAATACGAGGCAGCTTTTTAGCTAAAGGTGAAGAAGGGATTGTACTAAACAACTTAGTGGCTGAGCATATGGAACGGGATTTAGGTCGCTTAATTCAGCCAGGAGAGAAGCTGTTGTTAACAGGCGTAACCCCAACAGGCGGCATGAAGATTCGTGAAGTTGAGGTTAAAGGAATCTTTGAGTTCAAACAATCAAATGCTCAACTAGACTTAATATCCTTAGTTGATGCCACTAATATGCGTGCTTTAAGTGGTATGAATGTAGGATATGTATCTCCGGCTAAACTCACTGAGGAAGAGCAAGTTTTCTTAGGTGAGTTAGATTTTGACAGTCTATTTAGTGATTTTGGTAACATCTTGGTAGATATTGAAGCTACTGCAGAAAGCTATAACGAAGATTCACTATTAGACATTTTTGCTAGTTCAGAGGATACTCCAGTGCAGGAAGAGGAAGAATCACATTCCTGGCATTTTTTGTTAGTTAGATTAACCGATGAACGAATGGTAAAGCGGGCATTAAAGGAATTAGATGAATTTTTTGCGGTTAACAATATTGATGCTGAAGCCAGTGATTGGTTAGAAGCCGCTGGAGTAGTAGCTGAGATGGCTTATGGCGTAAAACTTGTTTTTAACATTATTGTTTTTCTAATTGCTATAGTTGCTGTGATAATTATTATGAATACCTTAGTCATTTCAGTCACAGAACGAATGAGTGAAATTGGTACAATGCGGGCTATTGGTGCTCAGAAAACATTCGTCCGCTCCATGATTTTATGGGAAACCTTATTAATCTCCGGTGTATTTGGTGGTATTGGAATAATAGCCGGCAGTTTGATTTTATTAGTTTTAAATATTACAGGAATTAAAGCTCCAAACCTATTTTTTGAGATTATTTTTGGCGGACCGGTTTTAAAACCAGGTTTATCCTTAGAGTCAGTGGTCATGTCGTTTATTATAGTATTAGTTGTTGGGGTTGTTTCTAGTTTATATCCAACCTCAATTGTAATGAAAACAGAGCCAGTAAAGGCTATGCAAAGTCAATGAGGTGGTGCAATTGGTAACGGTCCGAATAGCATTGCGGAATATTGCTAGACAGAAGAAACGTAGCATACTTTTGGCGGGAGCAATTGCTTTTGGTATGCTGGTAATTACAGTTTTAAACTCATTTACAGCTGGCATGGTCGAAAATGTTCGAGTAAATTTTTCCCATGCTTTAGGTGGACACATTTTTATTTCCGGTAAACAATTAAATGATGATGGAGAAGTAATTAATCAGATTCATGATGAACAGCAGCTATCTGATTTGTTACTTACTTATTCCGATGAAATAGAAGGAGTTACTAAAAGGACACAGACCATTGGTACCTTCATCTTCGGTTCTAAACAGGGAATGCAATTGATTTATGGTGTTGATTTTCAGGAAGAAACCAAGTTATTAGATAGTTTAACAGTTATTAGTGGTGATTTGACTAAGTTAGATCAAGAAAACGCCATTGTGATTCCAGCTCCTTTAGGTCAAAGGCTAGGGATTGAAGCTGGAGAAATTATTTTGGTAAAAATGGAAACGATTAGTGGTCAACAAAATGTTGGCGAATTTATAGTAGCAGCTTTAATTGAAGATCAAGCAAGTTTCGGAATATCAGCTGCTTATGCTGATAAAGGTTACTTAAATTATTTATTGGGCTTAATGTCAGACGGTTATCAATTGGTGAATGTCTTTCTCAAAGATGTTGATCGGCTTGACCAAGTGGCTGAGAAGTTTAGTCATGTATTAATCGGAGAACCAAAGGGATTGGAAGAACAATCAGCAATTTTTGGAATCCAATTTGAGGCAGTAGAAGAATTAGCTCAACCTTGGGAAGGGGTTAAATATTCGATTTTAACCCTCAACGATATAATGGAACCAGTTGAGGCTGTGGTAACTGTGATTGATGCGATTAGTTTAGGAATTTTCCTTGTACTCTTACTGATTATTATGGTGGGTATTACAAACACCTTTAGAATGGTTTTAATCGAAAGGGTAAAGGAAATTGGAACAATGCGAGCTTTTGGCATGCAGCAAAATACCGTGAAAGCTATATTTTTACTCGAAGCATTGTTTCTAGGACTGTTCGGAGGTTTAGCAGGTTTAGTAGGTGCCTCTCTAGTCATGGTGGTCTTATCCTTCGTTTCTTTTTCCCAAGTAACTGGTCTTCAGTTCTTTTTAAATAATGGATATCTAACTTTTCAGGTTAGTGTCGGTACTGTTTGTTTAACTTTTGCTATTTTAGCGGTAATGAGTTTATTGGCAGCATATTTACCTGCTAGAGCTGCAGCTAGATTATCACCAATTAAGGCATTAGGGTCTTATCATTAAGGAGGAAATCATGAAATTCAATCAACGACTACGGATAATATCATTATGCTTAATAATGATTTTTAGCGTCTTTGGTGCCGTACAGGCTAAAGACGATGTTGATATTTATGCTATCTTAAAAAAAATCGATACCAATACTAATTTTGGTGAATATGACTTTTCATCGGTGATGACGATGGTGGTGGAGGATCTCGAGAAAGGGATTGAAAAGATGGTTGTTCACCAGTTTCGGCGTGACCGTGAAGAGAAGTTTTTGCTTTTAATTCAAGAACCAAGTGTGCAAAAAGGGCAAGGTTACCTATTAGAAGGGGATAATTTATGGTTTTACGATCCATCCAGTCGTCAATTCGCTCACAATTCTCTAAAGGAAAGTTTTCAGGGGTCTGATGTAAGAAATTCTGACTTTACCCAGTGGACCTATTCTAGTAATTACGAAGTGGCTGGTTATGAAGAAGGTAGTCTTGGCGGACACAAAGTTTATATTGTTGAATTAGAGGCTACCAGTAATTCGGTGACTTATCCTTACATCAAACTTTGGATTACCCAAACAGAAACGCCTTTAGTGCTAATGGCTGAAGAATACAGTTTAACTAAACGTTTAATGCGTACTTCTCTATTTCCAAAATATGCGACTATCGGCTCCTTTATTATTCCGCAGCAAATGATTTTTGTAGATGAGTTAGTAAAAGGCAGTAAAACTCAGGTTATTTTATCTGAATTATCAATAAGTCCAATCCCTGATAATGTCTTTACCAAAGCGTATATCGAAAGAGTAAATCGGTAAGAGGTGAATCATGAAGATTAAGCAGCTAGTGTCGGTATTACTTTTATGTTTATTATGGGTTAGTCCAGCAATGGCTTTTGATTTTAATGAGTTATTTGGTTCTGATTTATTGTTCGAAGTTGCCGAGGAAGAAGAGCGGCCTTCATTAGCTGAGACTATGTTAATTAATGAAGGAGTAAAAGTTGGCGGAAAATATAACTTGTCTGTATCTTCCGATTGGAACTTTAAAGACGATAAGTATAGTAATCGCTTTAGAACTAATTTATCAGGTAACCTATTCTTAGATGCACGTCCAGATCCAAATTATCGGGTATTTGCCAATGTGCAAGTTAACTATGGGCAAGGTATCTATTTAAGTGAACTTTTTTCGGATTTTAATTATCAAGATAAAATCTTCTTCCGTGGTGGCAAGCAAACTATTAATTGGGGTGTAGGCTACTTCTTTAGTCCAGCGGATGTAATTAATGTTGGAAAAATTTATCCGCAAAATCCTGAAGAACCA
>JAAYMV010000110.1 GCA_012521185.1 Bacillota bacterium | reverse complement strand
TTCATCGTTGACGAATCAGACTTTCTGTGGTAAGATATATTTGTCGCAGGGGAGTAGCTCAACTGGCAGAGCATCGGTCTCCAAAACCGAGGGTTGCGGGTTCAAGTCCTGTCTCCCCTGCCATTTTCTTATCATTTGTTTATAAGATTATAAAATTACATAAAAAACTTTTACACCATAAAAAAGCTCTGCTAAAGATGTGTGACTACATTTTTACAGAGTTTTTTTTAGCCAAAGAAAATTGTATGATGTTTTTAACATTAATGGTGCTGCTGACGTATTTTGTCGAGCAGAAGACGGCGTTTGGCTATCCAAGAAATACAGTTATTAATTAGCTAATTTGGCCGAGAAGCCGTGGTGACCCCACGGCTTCTCGGCCGTTATTTCTCTCGGAATGTTTTGCTACTACCGTCGCTTAAATAATAACTAGTATTGAAATTCTAAAAGAGTAGCCAATGTATATAACCTTCTGTCATATTTCGTGAGGACTTCAGAAACAGAATTATGATGAACAGCGATTTGCTTTTGACCTGCTTTTGACCATTTTTTGAGAATTCCGATTGTGATTCAAGGTAACTCTGTTCATACCCATGATCTGCTTTATCTGCGAACTAGTAACAAAATTGGACGTAGGAATATAAGAGCGATCGCGGTAAACATCTCTTTCAACCCGTAATCGGAAAGTGACTTGTAAAAGAATCGATTTTTCGGATATATCCTCCACTCATATTCACGGCATGCCAGGTACATTCAAAAGCAACCTTCGTGATATGACCTAATTTTCATTGGCAATATCACAGACTTAAAACCCGAGAATTAGAATGTATGTTATAGCTTTACACACTGCTAAGCATGCTTTTTTCAAAGGTTCTGACTCGCTTCCTTAATCCCGAAAAAGTCCAACAGAGATAAATTGCATTCATTTCTACAGCAACTCTTTAAGTAAATTTGTTGATATCAGCAAAAATTAAAGCATAGATCCTAAAGGATGAATAAGCTGCTGATATATTTCTACGTCCTTGCTTTTAAGATATTTATAAACATCTGTTATGTCCCACTGCTTTAATGGACCAAATAAAATTGGAACTCGTTCTGGTCTGTATAATCGCTTCTTGACGATTTGAGAAAAACATTCAGGTAGGGGTGAAACTCGTAATTGGCTTGTCTTGCAAAAGGGAGCTGTTAAAGTTGCTAAGAGCGCTCCTTTACCCCTCCCCGCCAAAACAATTCGCTCTTTCCCTGTCTGTTCAGATAAATACTCTACACCTCGAATCACATCAGCTACCTGCATGCCTACTATAGAGGTTCCTAGCATCTGAGCGTCGCAACTCAAACGGTAATCAGTTTCAAAAAAATGAAAAGGAAATGAACTTGGGTTAACCTTTCGTGATTTAACTGCCCCTACACCCCTTGGGTCAAAAAGAAATACATCTCGTCCCTCAGATAGGAGTAGGCATTCAATAAGTTCCCAAGCTTCTTCAACTTCGCTAGTTCCTTCCTCTAGTAGTAGCAAAACAGGGTCAGCATAAGCGTTATCCGTTTTAAAAAGCAAACCACTAACTATTATATTCTTCTCGCTCCAAAAGAACACTTTCTCTCGCCATATCCTATCACTTACAAACTCTTTTGCAATAACTCTTGGATATTTTGGTCCTGTCCCTTTTTTATGTCCTAAAGTGTTTTGTAAAATCTCTATGCTAAACTGTTTGTCTGGTTTTATCTTTTCAAGTTCTTTTACTATGAGATCATGAACTGTAATAGCTTGCTGAAAATCACCTAGCAGCTGACCGGATTTTGTACAATTTAATTCCTTCGCATCTGAGGGTTCAGGATCAGAAGTACGAAAATCAGGTTTAAGTCCCATGAGATGTTTTCTAAACCAATTAACTGCTGCTTCTCTTAATTCAGGTGCATATCCATGGACTCCAGGAACTATCGTTAATTTAATGTTATTTTCGGCACCAAAAAGGCTATAAACTTCGCGCGCTAACTCTACAGTATGAACAGCTCCCTCGACATTAAAAAAATCAGATTCAGTTGCCCCAACCATAACAGGTTTTGGCGCGAAAGAAGCAAGAAAATCATCGTGCGAAGGACTATGTAAGATTGCCCCAAACAAATTTTGTTCCATGTCATGGGCTTGACCAGTGCCTAGATAAGCAAGCCGAGAAGAAATATATACACAAGGAACTGCAACTTTGATACGATCATCTAATAGCATTATATAACTAGTTTGCGTTCCTCCACCGCTGGCTCCCGTTATCCCAAGGCGTTCGGAATCAATTTCCTTTCTTGTACAAATGTAATCTAAAGCTCTTATCAGATCCCAACAAAAATAACGTGCTATGCTCATGCCGAGGAGTGAACATTGTATACCAGCGTAAGTATGTTCAAAAATACCACCTGGTACATCAGCCTTTCCATTTCTCCAATATTGCAATCTTTCTCCCTGGCCTATCGGATCCACTGCTAATACAGCAAATCCATTCCCAACTAAGTCAAGACATACTTTTTGATAGACAGGTGCAGCTTTCGCTTCAAGCGAATGTCCGCAAGCAAATAGTATTCCCGGCACTGGAGTATCAGAATCGGGTAGATATAAATTTGCCGTTACATAAAAGCTAGGTAAGCTCTGAAAGATAATCTTTTCAATTCTAAAACCATCTTTCTTAATAATGCCAGTGATTTCTGGCTTGAGAGGATTTTTTTCTTCTGGTAACCCCCCTAAAGCATCTAAGAAATGCTGTAATACCTTTTTTTTATGTATAACGAATTCATCAATACTACTAATTTGTTTTTTTGTCTGTTCATTTGCAGTGGCATATTGCTCCGCTTTGCGACGTATATAATCAATCAATTGGTTCTCTACGTCAAAATAACCATCTAAAAAAGGTCCAAACCCTAGCACTTTTATATCAACTCCTAACTAACATGATTATTATTAAAACGTTAGTATTACAGGCACGTATTATCAATTTATAAATTTCCTAAAATCCCTGCGAAATTAATAACTACACCGGTTCTTCCATCTTTAAAGCTTTATAAATTTTACACTGCTCTTTTATTGCGGGATCATGCGTGATCGGTTAAGCATATGCTCATAATAAATTTTGTCAATATCCTTTAGCAAATCTACTATCCATGGATCTAATAACGATTGTCGATTCACGTTGGGATCTATTGATTCTGCGATAAATAGACCATACAGCGGTTGATAACCATTTGGATTTATCCCTTGATAAATCAGCACATCCCTTAAAATGTTCTCAGCAGCAACAACGAATAC
>JAAYMV010000018.1 GCA_012521185.1 Bacillota bacterium | reverse complement strand
CGATTCCCTTCACCCGCTCCAGATATTTTACCTGCGCCTGTAGCTCAGGGGATAGAGCATCGGACTTCTAATCCGAGTGCCGCAGGTTCGATTCCTGCCAGGCGCGCCATTCATATTAGTGCGTATTGTGGTGGGTATAGCTCAGTTGGTTAGAGCGCCAGGTTGTGGCCCTGGAGGTCGCCGGTTCGAATCCGGTTACTCACCCCATTTTTATAGATAAGATCGGTAAGACAACTTCGTAGGAAGGGGTCTTTTTTTATGTCTTTTATCTTGCATTACCACAATATATTAGTTATACTATGATAAAGTGTGTGATAATAACAAACTTGAGGTTATTTTTATGAACAAACAAGTTTCTTGGCGCGGCTTGGTGATTCCTTTAATTGTGATTATATTCTGGTGGGGTCTTGGAAAAGCTGGGCTGATAAATCTACAACTAATCCCTTCTATTGAGCAGGTGTGCCAAGCTTTGTTGGAGTTGATTAAAGGTCAGACATTAATGAGACATTTAGCCATCAGTATCCAGCGCGTATTAATTGGTTTTATCTTTGCAGGAGTAATTGGGGTTCCTTTCGGTATTATTTTAGGCTGGTTCCCTGGTCTACAGCCTTGGTTTAATCCAACATTGCATTTCCTGAGACAAATTCCTCCTGTGGCCTGGATTCCTTTATTCATTATGTGGTTCGGTATTGGTGAAGCTTCTAAAAATGCAATTATATTTTATGCCGCCTTTTTCCCGATATTTCTAAATACTCAATTAGGTGTTAGCCAGATCGCTAAGGAATATTGGGAAGTTGCTAGACTTTACCAATTTCCATGGTCCAAAACCTTGGTGAAATTGGTTTTACCTGGTAGTGCCCGTACCATAATAACTGGTTTAAGATTAGGAATGGGAATGAGTTGGCGAGCATTAGTGGCAGCGGAAATGTTGGCTGCTAATAGCGGACTAGGTTACTTGATAGTAATTTCCCGTTCTTTGGTTAGATTAGACGAATTAGTTGTTGGAATTGTGATTGTTGGAGTAGTTGGTATTATCATGGATGGACTGTTTGTCTGGCTGGAGAAACAGCTGCCTTGGGCTAAGAACTCAAAAGAGGGTGAACTAGATGGAGCAGAGCTTATTTTTTCTGAATCAAATCTCAAAGACTTATAACCAAGGCCAAACAGTACCAGCTCTCAATTTAGTATCCCTTGGAATTGAAGAGGGAGAGTTTATTGTTATCCTTGGTCCAAGTGGTTGCGGAAAAACTACCTTATTGCGAATCCTAGCTGGTTTGACTAATCCGTCAACAGGGGAAGTATTTTATCGTGGAAAGCCAATCTCTGGTCCAGATTCAGAACGAGGATATTTGTTTCAAGATCCACGCTTGTTTCCATGGCTTACAGTAGGGGAAAATATTGGTTTAACAAATCCGCCTGAATCTGTTCAGTTTTTGGCAGAAAAGTTTGGCTTAGCTAATTTTTTGAATCTTTATCCACAGCAATTATCTGGCGGAATGGCCAAACGAGCAGCTTTAGCTAGAGCTTTAACTAATGAAGCCAAAGTTTTGTTATTAGATGAGCCTTTGAGTAATTTAGATTGGTTTACCAAACGAGAATTACAGCAAGAACTGTTCAGAGTATGGCGAGAAGAAGGTTTATCTTGTGTAATGGTTACTCACGATGTTGATGAGGCTTTAGATTTAGCCAATAGAATTATCATTTTTACACCCCGCCCTGGACAAATTTATAAGGATGTAAAGCTAGAACTAGACTATCCACGGGATAGTTTAGCACAAGAATATATAATCTGGCGAGAAAGAATTATTACTTGGAGTATGGAGGCAAGGTAAAATGAAATTTAAACAATGGCATTTATTGGTTTTAATTGGCTTATTAGTAATTGCTGGGGTGTTCTATTTTACGAAAACAAGTGATCGGCTAGGAGAGTCAGAGTTAAGAGTTACTTATAATCCAATGCCTTTTAATTTACCAAGCATGGTAGAACGGGAGCAGCAGTTTTTAGCCGAGCAAGGCTTTGATGTAGAATACAATACATTTGCAGTCGGTCATGCAATGGCAGAAGCATTAGTAGCAGGTGAATTGGATGTGGCAGTGGTAATGGGAGGTACTTCCTTTATCACTTCGGTAGCTGGCGGACGAGATCTAAAAATCATTGCTAGTTACTCACAAGCCCCTAGCGGTTTTGCTTTAGTAAGTACAGTTGATAGCTGGTCTATTGATCAGCTTGTTGGCAAACGTATTGCTGTTCCCTTTGGTACAGAAGCCCATTACTTATTAGGCAAGATTTTACAAGAACAAGGTTTAAGCTTTGAGGATATTGAGTTAGTGAATATGTTAGTGCCTGATGGTGTAGCAGCATTGCAAAGCGGTCAAGTTGATGGCGCGATGGTAGTAGAACCTGTTCTTACTAGATTAGTGCAAAATAATCAAGTGTCCATTATCCGAGATGGTACAGGTTTAATAACTGGTTTAACCGTTTCTGTAGTGTCACGGGATTTAGACCAGAGAACAATTGATAAGTTTTTAGCTGCTCAAAAGAAAACTTTAGCATATATCACTGATAACTATCAAGAAGTATTGGAGTTAGCTAGCGAAGAAACTGGATTACCATTACCGTTAATCCAGAAAATAGCTCCTAAATATCAGTTTACATTAGAAATAGATGAACAAGTGAAGAATACCTTATTGGATACAATTGATTTTCTTTATGAGCAAGGAATAATTCGTACTAAACCAGATTTAAACCAATTGTTATAAAAATAGTCCCTACTGCGAGGTAGGGACTATTTTTTATATATGTTCCTTGGGTGTAGGAACTATTACTGAGGTAGCCATTGGTTGAATATCAATGGTCAGAGGTGTATTCCAGCGGATTTCACCATCGAACATTTTTGGCAATTGATCAAGAATATCGATGCTAATCGATTTTCCTTGATAAAATTTCACCTTCGGATGATTTACATGTTTGCCGCTATAAACTAATGGAAGTGATTTAGCAAGGTCGAAACGAGTGACATCTTCAATAACCACAACTGTTAACAAACCGTCATCATACTTAGCCTGTGGTGCAAATTTCAACCCTCCGCCGCCGTAAGGCATATTCATCACAAGGATTCCCACAGTCGTTACATCATATTGATTTCCATCTATAGTTACCTGGGCTTGGAAACTTTTTAGACTGCGAAGTGTTTGCACTACGCCGCCGAGAATTGCTAAAGGTCCGCGCAGCCAGGATGAGTCACGACACTGGTTAACGTACTCGATAACGGTTACTGGAAAGCCAATAGATGCTAGTACACCAAATACTTTATCCCGATCTACGCCTACATCTATTTTGGTTGAATATCCTTGCAGGATAACCTCTAAGGCTTTCATTGGATCAAACGGCAATTGTAACCCTCGAGCATAGTCGTTGCCTGTACCAGCAGGAATAATCCCTAAATGGGCTGATGATTGCCAAATACCTTCTAGAACTTCCGTAATTGTACCATCTCCACCTAAAGCCACTACCACAGAATGTTTTTTGGCAGCTTGCTGTGCTAATTCGGTAGCATGGTTAGGACGTTCCGTAAAAAACATTTGATAGTCAACATTTCTCTCGCGCAAGAAATTTTCAAGCCGTTGAGCTGTTTTAAAGCCACGACCGCGACCAGCACAAGGGTTTGCCACGATTGCTATACTCATATAATCACCATCTTCTACATAACATCATTTGCTTGTTCGTTATGAATTAGCAAATTTCCTGCTAAGAAAAGGTAGATTGGTAAATTAAGTTCTGACTAAGCTGCTGTAAAACTGACAAAAATAAGATAGACTATTTATCTTGGTGAGGGAGACGAATTGGTGAAAATAGCATGGGTAGTTCGTCCTACTGAAGGCGGCATCTTACGCCACTTGAAACATTTGTTAACCGGCCTTAGTTCAGAATATCAAATTAGTATCATTGGACCTCCATCGCTGCAGGATAATTTTTCGGATCAGCAGTTTTTTCCCCTTCCGTTTAATGACGGCATTCATCCATTGCAAGATATGCGGGCGATCTGGCGTTTAAGCCGTCTATTGCGCCAGCAAAAACCAGATTTATTACATATCCATGGGCTAAAGGCAGTGATGATTGCTGCTCCAGCTGCTCGTCTAGGTAATTGTTCAAAGCTGGTGTTTACTGCCCACAATAATTTACCCCTGCCAAACTCCCGTTGGTATAAGGTATCTAGAAGCATTGTGAATCGTTATTTGTTAAGCTCCTTGCAGCGAATTATCACTGTATCCGCTGGTGTACGCAGTGAAATAATAAAAATGGTGCCTGAACATCGGGTAATCACGATCTATAACGGCGTTAACTGTCCTAATTATCCATCAGATGCATTTTCCGCTGCTCGGCAGCGGATGAAACTTTCGGAAACAGCAATAGTGATTGGGGTTGTTGCTCGTTTAATCCCAGAAAAAGGTCTTTATACCTTATTAGAAGCAGCCTCTATTTTGAAAAACATTATGCCAGAGTTGAAGTTTGTAATTGTTGGTGATGGACCTGAACGTAAATCATTAGAGAAATATCGGGATGCTTTAGAGTTGCAGTCCATAGTGTGCTTTCTAGGATATCAAGAAGATGTTCCTCAGTTAATGGCTGGTTGGAATTTATTTGTGCTACCTAGTCTAAATGAAGGATTTAGCCTTAGTGTGCTAGAAGCGATGGCTGCACGTTTACCAGTAGTTGTTACAGATTTGCCTTGTATGCGGGAAATGATCGTTGAAGGGAAAGGTGGAATATTTGTTCCACCAAAGGATTCGCCTAGTTTAGCAGCTGCTATTTTAAGGATAATTAAAGATCAGGAAAAAGCTAAAATGATGGGTGATTATAATTATTTTCGGGTGCTTAACGACTTTAGTGTCGATAAAATGGTTGATGGAACCCGCTATGTTTATAATGAACTATTGAAAAAGGAGTACTGATGGTGAAGTTGTTGCGTGTGTGCCTAGCATTGTTAGTTTTATTGCTGATTACCGGACCTGTATTTGCCCAATCACCCCAAATCATTATGGTGCTATGGCATGATCTACAATGGTCCGATATTTTGACTAGTCCATTTATAGATAATAATCAATTAGCAGTCGGATTAATGAATACCCGCATCGGTGGTGGAGCCTTAATCCCTGGAGCCTATTTAACAATTTCTAGTGGTGCTCGGGCTTATGGTGTCGTTGGGGCACAACGCATGTTACATGGTTCAGAATTATCTCAAGGGATAGAGGCTAAAGAAATCTATCAATTAAGGACGGGCAGCTTTGTGTCTGAACACAAAATTATTAATTTAGAAATAGCTGGGTTATTACAAGCTGCTACGCAGGCTCGCTATCCCCTAAAAGTTGGATATTTAGCAGAAAAACTAATTGCAGCAGGTTTTAAGATTGGCGCATATGGTAATAGTGATCTAAGGGATGAAATAGCGCGTTGGGCAGCTTTAGTGGCCATGGATGCTGCCGGTCAAGTTGCTTATGGAAATGTCAGTCCTGAATTATTGTTGGAAGATTTATCCTATCCGGGAGGGAAAAAAACAAATTATGCTTTGCTATTAGAGGAAGTTGTTAATAGTGAAGTTGATGTGGCTGTTGTTGATATAGGCGATCCTTATCGTTTTAGTTTGCAGCAAAGATTATTTTTGTCAGAGCAGGAAGAACAACTTAGAAGGAAGATTGCTGCTGATTGCTGGCAGTTTATCCGTAACCTTCAAGCAAGCTTGCCAGAATCTAAAATATTGGTCTTATCACCATTTTCAGGGGATCAACGCGCTAAAGATGGTCAATGGATGGCTCCATTGTTAATGGTTGGACAAGGAGCTGG
>JAAYMV010000017.1 GCA_012521185.1 Bacillota bacterium | reverse complement strand
CAATACAATTATCAATAAAAACGTCGCACCCCGTGCGGGTGCGTGGATTGAAACTGGGCGGCCTCTTTCTCGTCCGCGTGACGTTCAAGGTCGCACCCCGTGCGGGTGCGTGGATTGAAACCAACCACTAACCCATTTACGACCGTCTTTTGTTAGTCGCACCCCGTGCGGGTGCGTGGATTGAAACTTCTTATCACGGTGTATTGCTAGGCTTATATCGCGTCGCACCCCCTGTGGGTGCGTGGATTGAAACAATGACTATTTTATGACGCTTTGCTATATCTTTTAGTCGCACCCCGTGCGGGTGCGTGGATTGAAACTTTAAATATCGAAAAATATAGAGACTATATCAAACGTCGCACCCCGTGCGGGTGCGTGGATTTAATCTAACTATGTCTAATGTGGAATTAAAAATAACCCTCCAAAGCGTGGAATTGCAAATCGACTTTGGAGGGTTCGTGTTTTCTTAAATATATATGAATATACTTTACAATATTATTATTTATAGGGTCACCATAGTCAATACCCATATGAGAAAATCTAGTTCCAGGAAACCTTATCATGTCATGACTTAGTTCTGGTGAAAATTCGTAATCTAATAAAATAGCATTAGCCATGCTTTGGAAGTTCATTGGTACAACATCTAGTTTAGCAATCGTCCTACTTGTACAAGAAATAGTATGGCTGCTGGTATGTCTTGGTCATCTGAGACACGTTTGTGAAATAGACAGCCAACATTGAAAGGGACTAGGTTTCTTGGTATCATAATGTTAGACCAAGATTATGATGAAGGATTGAATCAAAGCATGAAAAGGTTAGTAATTGGCATATTAGCTCATGTAGATGCGGGAAAAACCACTTTATCTGAAGGCATGCTTTATTTAAGCGGCGCGATACGTAAATTAGGTCGCGTTGACAAACGAGATGCTTATTTAGATACTCATCAATTAGAAAAGCAAAGAGGAATTACTATTTTCTCCAAACAAGCGGTATTAAACGTAGCTGATACAGAAATAACCCTGTTGGATACACCAGGGCATGTGGATTTTTCTGCAGAAATGGAGCGCACTCTTCATGTTTTAGATTATGCAATCTTGGTAATTAGTGGGGCAGATGGTGTGCAGGGACATACCCAAACTTTGTGGTACTTACTAGAGCGTTATCAGGTGCCAACTTTTATTTTCGTTAATAAAATGGATCAGCCAGATACGGATCGTGATCAGCTGCTAGAACAATTAAAACAGCAGTTGGCTGAAGGATGTAATGATTTTAGTCAAGAAAAAACAGACCAGTTTTACGAACAGCTAGCTGTATCCGATGAAAAATTACTGGAAGAATATCTAGAGTCAGGTAAACTATCTGATGCATTAATTAAAGAGGCAATTGCTACACGTAAAATATTCCCCTGTTATTTTGGGTCTGCTCTTAAACTTGAAGGAGTTGAACAATTTTTACAGGGCATTGCTGATTATTCGAAGACGCCAGCTTATCCTTTAGAGTTTGGTGCAAGTATTTTTAAAATTTCCCGAGATGAGCAAGGTAATCGTTTAACTCATTTAAAGATTACTGGCGGCAGCTTAAAAGTAAAAGATACACTAAGCAATGGTACTTGGGAAGAAAAAGTAAATCAAATTCGGATTTATTCCGGAGACAAATTTGAACAAGTTAATGAAGTAACTGCCGGTTCTGTTTGTGCTATTACTGGGCTGACTCAAACTAAGCCAGGCGAAGGATTAGGTATTGATCCAGGTTCAGGAACACCAGTGTTAGAACCAGTTCTTTCTTATGGGATTTTATTACCTGATGGCCAGGATCCGAAAGCAGTATTACCAAAACTTCACCTAATCGAAGAAGAAATTCCTGAGTTGCATATTGTTTGGGATGAACAGCTGCAAGAGATTCAAGTACAAATTATGGGCGAAGTGCAAATTGAAATTCTCCAAAGCTTAGTTGCAGAACGTTTTGGCATCCAAATAGAATTTGGTACTAGCAAGATCCTCTATAAAGAAACGATTGAGAATACAGTAGAAGGTGTTGGCCATTATGAGCCACATGGGCATTATGCGGAGATTCATTTATTGCTGGAACCTGGTCATCCAGGCAGCGGTTTGCAATTTGATAGCAAATGCAGTGAGGATCAACTGGCTAAAAATTGGCAGAACTTAGTTTTAACTCATTTAGCAGAAAAAACTCATAAAGGTGTGCTAACTGGTTCGCCAATTACTGATATGAAAATATCATTAGTGGCTGGTCGCGCCCATAACGTGCATACAGAAGGCGGCGACTTTCGGGAAGCTACTTACCGAGCAGTTCGGCAAGGTTTAAAAGAAGCTCGGTCCGTGTTGTTGGAACCATATTATAAGTTTCAGCTTAAATTACCAGAACAAATGGTTGGCAGAGCCATGACAGATATTGATCAAATGCATGGCAGTTGTCTAGTTACTGAAAGTGCCAATGGTTTTGCGGTATTAGAAGGACAAGCACCAGTTGCTACTATGCGCAATTATCATCAGGAGGTAGTTGCCTACACAAAAGGTCAAGGACGGTTGTTTTGCTATGTAGCAGGCTATCAGCCTTGTCATAATGCGGACGAAGTGATTGCTAGTATTGGTTACGACTCAGAAAGCGATATAGATGAACCAACAGGTTCGATTTTCTATGCACAAGGAGCTGGCTTTTACGTTAGCTGGGATCGAGTTAAGCAATATATGCATTTAGCAAGTTATTTACCAACTAAAGATGGTGTAAGTGAAGATGTTGTCGTTAGACGACCCAAAGACAGCGACGTTGATTTTGAAAAAATGGAGTTTGATTTTTACGACCAAGCAGTAAATGCTAATAAAGGTAAGAAAACAACTTGGCGAAAGCCGAAAAAAGAATGGACTAGGCCAAAAGAAAACCCATTATTACCAAGGAAGATCGAGATTAAAGACAATTATCTGTTGGTCGATGGTTATAATATAATTCATGCTTGGCCCGAATTACAGCAATTAGCAGACGACAATATGGATCTAGCACGTTCCAAATTATTAGATGCTCTATGTAATTACCAAGCAATAAGAAAATGCCGGGTAATGGTAGTTTTTGATGCCTACCGAGTACCAGGGCATCAAGAAGAGATTAGTGACTATCGTAATATTCAAGTAGTATTCACTAAAGAAGCTCAAACGGCTGATGAGTTTATTGAAAGATTTGCTCATGAACATCGGAAAAAGTACCACATTACAGTAGCCACTTCCGATAGTTTGCAGCAAATTATTATACGATCAGCCGGTTCCGCCTTGTTGTCGGCTACGGATTTATGGCATGAACTAGAACAAGTGAAATCATATGCTAAGCAAATTAATCAAAGTCAACAAAGCTTAACTAGAAATTATATTGGGGATACAGTAGATCGAGACATAATTCAACAAATCGAGTCCTTAAAAAATGAAACCGAGGATAAACAATAAAGCCTGCTTTAAAGGAACAGGCTTTTTATTTTTAATGAAAAGTTGACCTTGATCAATTTCTTTGTGTTTTGGTTATGCTATGATGTAGTTACCAAAACAAAGTAAAGGAATGATCAATCATGACTAAGTTTGAAATGGCGGTAAAAAATCACTTAGCAAGATTAGAACAATATACACCAATTGTAGAACGAGTACATGGCAGCAGCCATCCTGAGTTCTATGATGTACGTAAACTTTTTGATCAACTGAATGAAAAAATCAAAGCAGTAGGAACAGCTGAAGCAGATTTAACGGAAGAGTTTCAGCAATTACGGAAAGTGACAAATAATTATACTGTCCCAAGTGATACTTGTGAATCTTATGAAGCAGTTTATTTAATGCTGAAAGAATTAGATGATGCTTATCATGAGTAACTTTTGCCGGATCCCATAAAGAAAGGGTGAGGACATGCAACGCCGGATTTTACGCAATAAAAACAAAATTGCTTTAATGAGCGGTATTCTAATTGTGCTAGCTTTTGTTAGCAAATTAGCCTTGAATAACCTAGTAGTTTTTGAAGCTGCTTTAATTATTGCTTCAATTATTGGGGCAGCTCCCATAGCTATTCAGGCTTATCAGGCTTTAAGAGTTAAGGTAGTTAGTATTGATTTATTGGTAACCATTGCCGTAACAGGAGCCTTTATCATTCGGAATTTTGAGGAATCAGCGATTGTAACTTTTTTATTTCTCTTTGGTGCTTATTTGGAACAGCGTACTTTAAACAAAACCCGTTCCGCAATTAAAGAACTAACGGAAATGGCGCCGGAAAGTGCTTTAAAACAGATGGAAAGTGGAGACTTTGCGGAAGTTGGTGTAGACGAGGTAGATGTAGGCGATATTTTACTAGTTAAAACAGGGGCTAAAGTACCAGTAGACGGTCGAGTTGTATTAGGTGAAGGCAGTGTTAACGAAGCTAGTATTACCGGAGAATCTATTCCTGTCGGTAAAGAACCAGGCTCGCAAGTTTATGCTGGTACCATCTTAGATAACGGAACCATACAAATTATAGCCGAGCGAGTAGGTGAAGACACTACCTTTGGTAAAATCATTGAATTAGTTGAAGAAGCTCAAGACTCTAAATCTGAAGCAGAACGCTTTATTGATCGGTTCGCAAAATACTATACTCCAGCCGTACTTGTGATTGGTTTTTTAGTTTGGCTTTTTTCTAAGGATGTAGAATTAGCGATTACTATTTTAGTACTTGGCTGCCCAGGAGCACTAGTAATAGGAGTGCCAGTTTCTAATGTAGCTGGTATTGGCAATGGGGCACGCCATGGTGTATTATTAAAGGGTAGTGAAGTAATAAGTGATTTTAGTAAATTAGATACGATTATATTTGATAAAACAGGTACTTTAACTGTAGGTAATCCTTCTGTTGCTGATGTGGAATACTATGGTGAGGACATTTCAGAAGCCCTTGGCTATTTAGCAAGTGTGGAGCGAGAATCCGACCACCCATTAGCTAAAGCAGTATTGGCTGAAATTGGCGAAGCAACTTATTCGCCAGTAGAAAATACAGAAGTGGTTAAAGGCGAAGGAATTATTGCTACTGTAAATGGCCAGCGCGTGGCAGTAGGTAACGTAGCTTTAATGAATAGAGAACAGGTTACGTTAAGTGAACAAGCATTAGCAGATATTGAACGCTTTGAGCAAGGCGGCAACTCTTTGGTTCTCACAGCAGTAAATGGTGAACTAAAAGTATTGATGGGTGTTAGAGATCAAATTCGTCATGGAATTAAAGAGGAATTACAACGATTGCGCAAACTTGGAGTCAAAAACCTGATTATGTTATCTGGTGATAACCAAGGAACTGTAGATGTTGTCAGCCGAGAATTAGGCCTAACTGAGGCTCATGGAAATATGCTGCCAGAGGATAAAGCGGCTTATGTGAAACAGTTAATTGAAGCTGGCCAGATTGTTGCTTTTGTTGGTGATGGAGTTAATGACAGCCCATCCTTAGCTTTAGCCCATATTGGTATTGCTATGGGAACTGGAACTGATGTAGCTATTGAAACATCTGATGTTGTTTTAATGAACTCTGATTTCAGTAAGCTGCCTCATGCGCTTGGCCTAACAAAAGCTACCGCCCGAAATATGAAGCAAAATATTGCCATTGCTGTAGGAGTAGTACTTTTCCTATTAGCCAGTGTACTCTTTAGTGAATGGATGAATATGTCGATTGGTATGTTAGTTCATGAAGGCAGTATTTTAGCAGTTATTTTAAATGGGATGCGCTTATTGCGCTATGGTCTAAGAAAATAGAAGATGAGAGGAGCAGAAGAATGCAAGCTGCAACTATTCAAGTGGAAACATTAACTTGTCCATCATGCTTACAAAAAATTGAAAGTGCTGTTAAAGGTTTGCCAGGCGTAGTAGAAGATAGTGTGAAAGTAATGTTTAATTCCAGTAAGGTTAAATTAAACTTTGACGAAGCACAAGTATCCATTGAGCAAATCGAAAAAGCAATTAGCGATGTAGGTTATGAAGTTAAAAAATCTAGTGTGAAATCTGCATAGAACTTTATAAACAGCTATAAGCAGAACCGGAGCAATCTGGTTCTGCTTTTTCTTTTCTAGTGCTTTGTCAATAAGTAAAAAACATGATATAATTCTAACAACT
>JAAYMV010000109.1 GCA_012521185.1 Bacillota bacterium | reverse complement strand
CCATCACAAGTTGCACAATAAGAAACACCACGACCAGCATACTCTTTTTCACCAGGCACATTTAAATAGCGTGGCTGAGCTCCAGTAGCAATAATTACTGCCTTGCCTTCTACTACATCACCATTATCTAAAGTTATTTTCTTGATTGACTCGTTTAACTCCACTCCAGCTACTTGAGCCTGTTTCCATTCAGCACCAAAATCTAACATATGTTGATACATCTGATCAGATAATTCTGTTCCGGTAATTTGCCTATAACCAGGATAATTCTCTATTTCTAATGTATTTTGCATTTGACCACCAGGTAAGCCTTTATCAATTACCAAGGTTTTTAACTCTGCTCTACCAGCATAAATTCCAGCAGCTAAACCTGCAGGTCCCCCGCCCAGGATAATTAGATCATACATGCTATATCAACTCCTTTTTATTTATTGTATATTGAAAAGACCAACTGTACAAGTACAGTTAGTCTTTTAATGCTAATCTTTATTTAAATATTTGAACAGTTTCTGTTAAACCTGATGTAAAATGTACATTACCTATTTGATCAACAATAATTGCTTCTACCTGCTCAAGCTTTTCAACTAGTTGTAAACCTGCCTCAGCTCCTAAAACAAATACAGCTGTCGACAGTACGTCTGCTACAGTCGCATTGTTGGCAATAATAGTTACGCTTGTTAACTCTGAGGCTGGATAACCGGTGTGAGGATTCAAGATATGATGATAACGAGTTCCATTCACCATAAAAAACCGTTGATAATCACCAGAAGTTACAATAGCCATGTCCTCTAGAGGTACGGCTGCTAGTATCTCAGTGGAATTGCGCGGATCTTGCACCCCAACTCTCCATTGATTTCCGTCAGGTTTTACGCCAATAGTTGTTATATCTCCGCCAGCATTGATTAATCCTGAGCTAATCTGTTGCTCTCTTAAAACCTTAGTAGCCTGATCAACAGCATAGCCTTTAGCTATTCCTCCTAAATCAAGAATGCTATCTGCCGGAATCTTGACGGCCAGATTATCCCTGTCTAATTCGACCTGGCTATAATCAACTGAGGTCAAAGTTCGATTGATTTCTTCTGGACTTGGAATTCGATACTGATCTGTTCCGAAACCCCACAAGCTGACTAAACGTCCAACCGTAATGTCAAAATTTCCCTCAGTAAGCTGACAAAAATATAAAGCTCGTTCAATTAACTCTAATGTTTCTTCTGAAACAGTAGTCCATTCTCCAGCATGTAAATTTATCCTGGAGATATCACTAGTAGCTATATACCTAGATAATAAAGATTCAACTCGCTCAAATTCCTCAAAAGCGGCCTCAACTGCTTCATCTGCTAGTACTCCAGTTGCTCGAATTTCAACTACTGTATCCATTAAAAATCTAGTTTGTTGAGCAGTTTTCGTTGACTTAAAGTTAAAACTAAAATTAATCGGCTCAGCTTTATCAAGACTGAAAAGAATAATCCCTACTAAACCAATCACAATAGCAATAATCGATATACTAATAATCTTTACTGTACGATTTTCCACGGTATCAAATCCCTCGACTAAGCTCCAACTTTCTGACGAACAGGTCCTTTACCTTCCTGCCACTCAATAGTGTTTACTGGACAAACTTCGACACATTTCCGGCAAACAATACATTTGTCATAATTGATTTCGGCTAAGTTATTCTCCACTGTAATCGCACCTGTTGGACATACTTTTTCACAGCGACGACAGGCAATACAACCTACAATACAAACTTGACGTGCTTCTCGTCCGGAAGCATGTGAACGACAACGAATGTGAACACCATACTCTTCACCAGTTAAAATTATTATATCACGAGGACAAGCTGCTACACAAGCACCGCAAGCAGTACAGTTATCTTCAAAAATCATTGGTAAACCATTCTCGTTCATGGCCATAGCATCAAAATTACAAGCTGCTACACAAGTACCACAACCTAAACAACCGTAGGTGCAACCCTTATCTCCACCTTGAGTCATATGAGCAATGCGACAGTCTTGTGGTCCATCATAATCAGCTCGCTGAGATGCTTCTGCGCATCCACCTTTACATAAAACTTGAGCTACATTTCGACTAAAGCCACTATTCGAGACACCCAAAATCTTAGCAACCAACTCCGCAACGCTAGCTCCACCTACAGGACAACCATTAGTCGGAGCCTCACCAGTAGCAAGTGCTTCCGCAAAACTACGACAGCCTGCATAACCACAGGCACCACAGTTTGCACCAGGCAATACTCCTTCTAAATCATCAACTCGGGGATCGGATTCAACAGCAAACTTCTTTGATGCAATGACTAGGGCTATAGATAATCCTATACCTAATACACCCATACTTATCATGGAAACTAGTGTATTACTCACAGTTTTTCCTCCTAACTAAAGTAACAGGACTTAAACAAGTCCTGCAAATCCACTAAATGCAAGTGACAAAAGTCCAGCAAGGATAAAGGCTATACCTGCACCTTGGAAGGGTTTAGGAATATCTGCGAATTTTAATTCCTCTCTAATACCAGCCATTAGTACTAATGCTAATGTAAAGCCAAGACCGGCACCTAAACCATAAACCAGTGACTCGCCAAATGCATAACTGCGCAATACCAAAATTAAAGCCATACCTAAAATGGCACAGTTAGTAGTAATTAAGGGCAAATAAATACCCATTGCATTGTATAAATTAGGACTTGTTTTTCGAAGAAACATCTCTACTAATTGTACCATAGATGCAATCACTAGGATAAAGGCAACATTTTGCAAAAATGGTAAATTAAAGGGTTCAAGAATAAAATGTTGCACTAACCAGGTTGCTGCGGAGGCAACCACCATTACAAAAGTTGTCGCTAAACCCATACCAATCGATGTTTCTATTTGTTTGGAAACGCCAATAAATGGACAGATTCCCAAAAATTGAACCAATACAAAGTTGTTTACTAAAATAGCACTTAAAAATAAAAAGAAAAAGTTCATGGGACAGCCTCCTATTCTGTAGCTTTTTTCCCTTTAGCATGTTTCTTAGCAATTCGATCGCTAATGTACGTAACTATTGCAACAGCTGTACCAAGAGTAATAAATGCACCTGGTGCTGCCGTCATCATGCCAATTGGCTCAAAACTACTTGGCATAACTTGAAATCCAAAAACTTGTCCTGTTCCAAATAATTCACGCATAATGCCAATCGAGGTTAAAGCCCAAATAATCCCAAATCCCATGCCTAAAGCATCAAAAATCGAACGGGAAACCGGCATTTTGGAAGCAAAAGCCTCTGCACGCCCAAGAATAATACAGTTTACGACGATTAATGGTAAAAAGATCCCTAATTGAGCGTAAATAGCTGGCAAATAAGCATTCATAAACAACTCTAATATAGTTACAAAAGTTGCGATTAAAACAATATATGCTGGAATTCGAACTTTGTCGGGAATTAAATGCTTAACCAAACTAATCATTGTACTGGATAAAATCAAAACAAAAGCAGTTGATACTCCCATACTAAATCCACCAAGAGCATTATTGGTAACTGCTAGTGTAGGACAAAGTCCGATCAATAATCTAAACGTCGGATTCTCTCGCCAGAGCCCTTTAATAAAATCAGAATAAAAGTGCTTCAATTACTTCGCCTCCCTATATGCTTGGATGGCCACACCTAAGTTCTTATTAATGGCTTTTGTCATAGCTTCACTAGAAACAGTAGAACCAGTAATGCTGTCTATATCAATACCAATGGTAATTGGATCGTTAACTCCTTTACCGATAAATTGACTCTTAAAACCTTCTTCTTCGATTTTTGTTCCAATACCTGCTGTTTCCGAGTGTTCTACGACTGTTACGCCAACAATTTTTTCTGTGTTTTCATCTACTCCAATTAATACCTGGATGATTCCACCATAACCTGTTTCTTCAGAGAGATAGGCAAATCCAACAGATTTACCATTAGCATTTAAACCTTGGTATAGAAGTAACACCTGATCACTATCAACTGTTTTCGTAGAATATTCATCATCTTCAGCCAAAGAAGTAGGTCGGGCTTCAATTACCCGAACATCTTCAGCTCCAGGTAATACTTGAAAGATACTGGAATGAAGTGCTCGTGCTCGATTAGCCAAAATTGGTTCATAGGTAACGTTATAAGCCCAAGCTAAAACTCCAGCTGAAATCATACAGATCACTGTTAAAACGATAATCATGCGTGTGGACTCACCCATTAGCTTTCACTCCTCGACCATAGATCCTTGGACGCGTATACCGATTAATTAAAGGAGTAGCTGCGTTCATCAATAGGATGCTATAAGTAACTCCTTCTGGTAAACTACCCCAAGTTCTAATAACAGTTAGAATAACACCAGCACCAATTCCAAAAATCCAACGACCCTTTGGTGTAACAGGTGTTGTCACTAAATCACTAGCCATGAAAATCGCAGCAAACAGTAAACTACCTGATAAAATTTGGAAGATTGGATCTTGGCCTAATAATATTGATAATATAGCAACTGTTCCTAAGAAACTTACTGGCATACGATAATCTAATACTCCCCGATAATACATGAAGATGCCACCAAGTAAAATTGCAAAAGCTGAAGTTTCTCCAATGGATCCAGCAATATTACCAAAAAACAATTCATGATAAGCAAAATTTCCAGCTGATTCCATTAGGGGAGTTGCTGTTGTAATGCCATCAATTGTCCATTTTGACATAGGACTAGGAAAGGAAATCACTAAAATTGCTCGTCCAACTAAGGCTGGATTGAAAGGATTACCACCTAATCCACCAAATAACTGCTTACCTACTATGATAGCCACGGCTGCCCCAAAAACAATCATCCAGCTAGGCAAAGTTGGTGGTACACTTAAACCAAGCAACATACCAGTAATTAAGGCACTACCATCCCAAACTGTGACCGGTCTCTTTCGCAATTTTTGACAAATTGCCTCAGTAATAATCGCTGAAAGGCTGCTTAATACTACCAAACGAATGCTATCAAATCCAAAAAAATAAGTAGCAGCAATCCATACGGGTAATAGTGCAACTACCACAGTTAACATAATATTTTGCGTTGAATCTTCATCTCGAATGTGAGGAGATGGAGATATTTTAAAACGTGTCTCTTCCACGACAGCACCTCCAAGATCATTAGCTAATTTTTACCTCTAGCGGCAATAATTTCTTGCTTAGCTAAACGAATGTAATGTACTAAATACCGTTTTGAAGGACAGATATATGTGCAACAACCGCACTCTATACAATCCATCGCACCATATTCTTCTGCCTGTTCCCACATTTCATTCATAGCGAATGCTTCTAATTTTAAAGGCATTAGGTAAACGGGACAGACATCAACACAGCGAGCACACTTGATACAAGGAAGCGGCTCATATTTTTGCGCTTCTTTTTCTGTTAGAATCAATACACCCGACGTTGCTTTCACAACAGGCACATCTAAATTAAACTGGGCTAAACCCATCATTGGTCCACCGCATAATACTCTTTCTGGTTGACCATTAAATCCGCCAGCTGCCTCTACAATATTCTTAAACGGAGTGCCTATACGAACTAAATAATTGCCCGGTTCTTTAATACCAGAACCTGTTACTGTTATCACTCGCTCAATCAATGGCCGGCCAGTTAAACATGTTTCAGCCACTGCCCACGCCGTACTAACATTATGTACTAAAACACCAACTTCATGTGGGTAACCGCCACTTGGCACTTCCCGATTTAATACAGCTTTAATTAGCATTCTTTCTCCGCCAGCTGGGTATTTAGTTACCACTGTAATCACTTCAATTTCATTAGGAACAGCATATTTTTCCAAAATTTTGATGGCTTCTGGCTTATTAGATTCAATAGCAATAATAATCTTTTCAGCACCAGCTGCCTTAGCTAAAAGTTTAGCTCCGAGAATAACTTTATCCGGATACTCTTCCATTACCCGTTGGTCGGCTGTTAAGTATGGTTCGCATTCGCTACCATTAATTAGCAAGTATTCAATGTGGGAAGTATCTGGAGGGGTCACTTTCACTGCAGTTGGAAAAGCTCCTCCACCTAAACCCACAACTCCAGCTGCATTAATGGCCTGACGAATCAAATTACCATCAACATCGATTCTTTGGTTCGGATCACTAGATTTAAGAATAGGGTTTTGTTGTTCTTCGATAGGTGTGTCTTGCCCATCATTTTGAATAACAACAGACATAACAGAACGACCAGTTACGCTTGGTCGTGGTTCTACAGCCAAAACTGTACCTGAGACAGATGAATGAACTGGGGCACTAATAGCATAGCTACTTTCCCCAATAACTTGTCCCATTAGCACCTGATCCCCTTTTTTCACTACTGGATCACATGGGGCACCAACATGTTGTTGTAGTGGCATTACTACCACTTCAGGTGCTGGTAAAACTTGAATTGGCTTGTCCTCCGAATGTTGTTTTTCATAATTAGGGTGAACTCCACCTTTAAAGTTTTTAAGTAGTTTCATTTCTATTCACCTCTAAATATTACTATGCTTGACAAAAACCAAGCTGTCTCCATGCTTCATATACAGTTATTGCTACTGTATTTGATAAATTTAATGAACGTGGATTCACCATTGGCAATGATATGTGATTGTCCGGATAATCCCTTAGTATGGCAGACGGCAACCCTTTAGACTCACTACCAAATACCAAATAGTCGCCAATTTGATAATTTACGTCAGTATAAAGCTTCTGACTGTCTGTTTCCACTAAGAATAACCTTTCTGGATGACAGGTCTCAATGAAATCAACCCAGCTATCATGAATTGCATAGTCTAAATGTTGCCAATAGTCTAAACCCGCCCTTTTTAGATGTTTATCATCAAGAAAAAAGCCCAAAGGTCTAACTAAATGAAGTTTACAACCTGTTATTACACATAATCGAGCAATATTGCCTGTATTTGCTGGAATTTCCGGATGAACTAACACCACATTCACTGAATTTATCTCCCTCTAATAATTGCATCACATATAAATTATAACGTAACTAACATATAAAGGCAACAAAATATATTTATCTATTAAAACCGATAACTAGTGATCCACTGCATTCTAGCAGGACTCCACTTAATACCTGCAGAATATGGACGTTCTTCTGGATCCCACTGTACTCCTACCCCAAACTCATTATTACCAGAAAAATAACTAGCCATTAAAGTTAAGTCTTCAGCAAACAAATAATGAACCCTACTATCAAGCCCATCGGAATTTAGAGTAGACTCCAAAAAGATTGTTTTACCTTGGTTTAAATCAGTATAGTATCGAATACGCACAAATGGCTTATGAGAACCTATCCCAACCATTGCTTGTAAAATACGATCTGTACGCCATTCATAATAAGGAACAACACTAAAGCCTGGACCACCAACAATATTAATCTCACCCTGAATACCATAGCCTTGATCGCCGTTAACTCGCATAATATCGCCAGACACACCTAATCTATTGCCTGCGGTAAAATCATCACGTACATAAATATTTCCAGCATAAGCAGAAACATGATATTTTAAGTTCCCAGAAAATGCTTGCCGCCCACCCTGAACATAACCAATCATTTGACCAGTATAAATGTTTAACCCTACCATACCTTTATAGTAATCTTCTTGATAGCCGAAAAATCCGATCATTTTTCTGTTACTATGAACAGCTTCAGCTCCTACATATAAACCTTCTTTAGTCCCACCTACCAGCAGCTCTGCATTGATATTGATAGCCGAAGCAGGAGCCACCAAAAGCAATAATAAAACTGGCAAAATAATCCATGTAGTTTTTCTCATTAGTATCCCTCCTGTACTCTAACTTCTTTAACCTTTGGCAAACTCTGTAAATCTTCTACTGTTAACTGTTGATTTATTATCAGATCGATTAACTCTAATGATCCTAAATATGAGTCCCCATTATATATAGTTACTTTAAAAGGAATGTAGTCTTCGCCAATCCAAACATATTGAGATTGATAGCGATCAATAGTAAGTTTTATCCGATAAATTAAGCCACTCTCTGTTTCTGCAACTTCTTCGATCTCACCAGAAAATCCTGAAAAATCAAAGAGACTATTTAAATCAGTAAAGTCAATCCCTAACCCTAAATCAGAACCAACGGTTTCAATCGGACTCACTAGAATCTGTTGAATCACCGGCATATAAACACTTACTTCTTTTGTTTGATTATTAGCTATAATAATTTGGCCAGCCAAAACAGCTGGTTCCTTAAATTCTAACCTAGCTATCTCGTGAACTTGACTAGCTTTCACATTTAAAGTAGTTATATTAGAACGAGTATTTTCCACCAGCTCGATCTTTACATCTGCACTAAAATCTTTTACATCTCCTAAACTAGCAGCTACTTTATTCATTAAAACTTCAAAGGAATTTGGATCGGATTTTAAATCATGTTCTACCCAACCTAATGGCTGATTTACGTTTTCCGCTAAAGAGTGCCCTGAAATTAAAAATAATAATACTAATAACACTAATGCTGTTTTTTTCATGCTACCCCTACTTTCTTCGACGATATTTGAACAAAAAACACTTGATAACCTGCTCAATAAAGGTTAAAATTAGTTCTGTATATAAAAAATTAGGGAGGGAACATTATGCCTATTTACGATTATAGATGTACTAAATGCGGAGACTTTGAATACTCCCAAAGCATTAAAGCAGAGCCATTAACCGCTTGTCCTAAGTGTGGCAATCAAGTCAAAAGACTGATTAGCAACAACGTAGGAATTATATTTAAAGGCTCTGGGTTTTATATTACTGACAGCCGACAAGCTGATTCAAATAATTCTAGCTCTGACTAATACTTACTTATTTCAAGCCACTGAATTACTCAGTGGCTTTTATTATTTAATTAGTCAAAGCTAAAGAAGTTTGGTCGGATTATTGAAAATCCTGAATCACCATTCTCCCCGACAATCGGAGTCGCCCGTGGTTTCCTCTGGATTACCCTGGGAATCGGATTGGCAATAAATAATGGCTGAATTGGTGGCGGCTGAATCAGATAATGTTGTTGTCTGCCATCATCCCATACAATTAGACCCTCTGCATCCCAATCTAGTATAAGCCCGGAAATCACATTACTAAAATTAAGATTAAAGTTGCCATTTATATAATGTACTAGGATATGGGGCTCATCTGAGTCAGATAAATAATTATAAGCAATCATTGAACCGTCTGGTGAGAAAAACAAATTCCATGGTTGGTTTGGAAACTGGCATGCTAACTTGTTAACTACTCTCCCTAATCTATTGAGTAACCAAATATCCCATGTATTTTGCTGCTTAACTAGCACAGCTAAGCGACTACCATCTGCTGACCACATAGGATAGCGAGCTTCTTCGTTAACTAACCAATGTAAGTCAAGCGCCCTTTGATGATCAAATCCGCGCAATTGCCACTGCCCTTCTTCCGTGAGTTGTTCCTGCAAAACAAAACGCCCTAAAGGGTCAAGGCCTGGATCAGTATGTTGCACAATTAGCGGTTCAGTTAATGGGCTGACCGTCCAACAGTCAAGCAACTGCTCTGTTAGCCGAGCCATACGTTCTGTCGTAGGTGGATGAGTCGAAAACAGATCTAACTGCTCTTCCCCATCTGTTAGATCCAACACGTTAGAAAGCATTGTAATCATTCCTGCAGGATCAAAACCGGCCAATACTAAATATTGCTGTCCTAATAAGTCCGCCTCTAACTCTGCTTCACGGCTGTATCCTGATTGAACTGCATTGACTAGTGCTAAAGAGGCTGCCCGAACTGCTTGACTTGGCGAAAGTTCTAAATAGTAAAGGGCAAACTCCACTAAGACAGTAAAACCCAGCTGCCTTAACATTGAGTTCATGCCATGCTTTAACTCAACATGGGCAATTTCATGAGCTAAAACAGCTGCTATTCGCTGT
>JAAYMV010000108.1 GCA_012521185.1 Bacillota bacterium | reverse complement strand
TCGCACAATTACGTATCTTATAATTAGTGGGATCATCAGCCCCAAAGTCCATGTAATAACCATACTAATTACAAAAGCCAGGATAATTTTGAAACTGTCAGGAAGCATTTTCTCATCTCCTTAATTTATCATACACCAACATTGTATATTTGTTAATTAGATATGTCAAATCATGGAGAATTTATGTTTGTGTCAAGTACTCGTGGGCAAATTTTTCATTTTTCCATGTAACGAGATTATGCCAATATTTTCGCGCCTAGTTTGAGCCTATTTACCGCATTTATTCCACGGTTCCCTTGACAATGAGCCTCTATCGGCATGTATTCAGGCAACACCGGCACCACCCATTCTGAACAGGTAGTGGGGCTTTGAAGTATGGATGATGCCTGGCTAAGTAGCCTAACATGCCGCATACTCATTGTCAAGGGACTTTCGCGGCATAAACGCTACCTTATCTATATACCATTTCACTGAATACTTTAAGGTCAAACATACTACGGATTGCTTTTCTACCGTTTGTAACCTTACAGTTTGAAAATGGTATTTGTCCTTGATGTATTGGATATAGTGATTTCTTCACTGTTTTCTTTACTGCTGCCTTAGTCAAACTCAGAGCTTCTACGAAACGCTCCGTAAGCCTTTCTGAAAGCTGTCCTGATATAAGTGCTGATATTTTATCTTTGAAGCCTTTCTCCATCTTTAAAGCTATGATTTTTGATAAATTATTTGCCCCTCTCTCACTCCAGCTTTTTCCTCCCTTCATACGCTTTGCAAATATGTTCACATTCCTCTCCATAGTGCCTAAAGTTCTGTATTCTATGCCCTCTGGGGCAGTGGGGAGAGGAATGTTTTCTCTGTCTTTGTATACTACTATTCCATCGATGTTGCTTTTTATATAATTCTCAAGGGTAGTAAGCTTCTTTACTTCACTTTCTAAGCCGCCACATTCATACTTTAAACTCTCAATTTTGTCTAATGCTTTTTCAATCTCTCCACTCTTTAGCCATCTTAATATATGCCGTCTCGCCTGCTTGTCGTACACGTTTCGGATTATGCTTTTAGCAAGATGATAGGGATCCAGTTGAAAAATGTCCGTCTCCAAATCGTGGCCGTTTCTTATCCAGGCTGCACCATCTCCATTTAATACTCTGTAAACTATTTCATCAACATTATATTTTTTTGCTATCGCAGCATCCCTTAAATATTTAAATTCTTCTGGCTTCATATAGCCAGCAAAAGCTGATTTCCCAACTGTTTTGTATTCCTTTGAGGATGGATATCTTTTTTCCCAGCCCTCATATATAACCCCTATCTTAAGCTCCTTCTTACCTTTTGAAGATTTTTCTCTGCTCTTACCCTGCATGGAAAGCCATAGGCCATCAGCTTCTTCAAACAGCACAGGAACCTCTCTACTTCCTGATAGTTTACCATCTTTAAAGGATTCTACCAGACGTTTTTCAGCTTCTTCCTGCTTCTCTCCCACAGCCTGGACTATATTCCATACCCCCTGGTGGCTTATGGATTGATTAGTAAAGTCCGAAACTGCTTGAGATACTTCTCTGTAAGACATTTCACAGCTGTGCTCAAGCACTTTTTCTACAAGGTTAGGAGATATGAGCCCTATAGTATCAAGCCCAAGTTCTTCATCTAGCAAAAATACATACTCAGTACTTCCATCATCCTTAAACCGCTTATATAGCACTCGGCTTAAAGGTACTTCCCCCATTAGTGTCTTTATTGAGGTTTTTCGTACCCCTTTATGCCTTAGTTCAGCTTTATTTCTATTCTTACAAAGCTCTTCATCAAGTTTTGCCAAGAACTCTCCCATGAGTATTTTGGCCACTTCACAGCCTATTTCAAAAAAACTTCTCTCAATCTCCTTGAATGTTACCTTATTACCAGTTAAACTATTCATATCACGCCTCCTTCGTTTGGTTTCTAGACAATTCTCAAACTACAGGAAAAACGTGATTATGGGAAGACCTATTTTGGGTTCTTCCCATATTTTTATTAAATTTGCCTACGATAATTTTACTCTAAGTACAAATGACAACACCGGCGGCAAATACTTCTACCGCATGGTCAACAATAGAACAGGAGGCTAACGTATTATGACAGAGAAAAAATTATCCGGTATCCATGAAGCAATCGAAAAGGCATTGTATAACAGAGTTGATGATGTAATCACTTACAAAGTAGTTCCCGACAAATCAAACGCCGAAAGAACAAAAGAGATTATACAGATGCAAGAAAAAATGCTCCCATTGATGTCAGAAGAACTGAAAGAACTCTTTGACGAGTACGAAACCCTTTGCGGATTGGACACATCGGAGCAAGCAAAAATCTGCTACACACAGGGGCTGCGTGACGGAATAGAGCTTAGCATCGAAATGGATATAAATAAAGTTTGTAATGATCAGCAGGACATTGGTAATGCGGGCACTCTGAAAGAGATAATGGACTTAATAGTGCAACTTAATACCAGAAACTTACCTAGACTTGCTGCATTTGTAAGAGGGTTACTAAAAAATCAATTTGTCTAATAGAGTAGGAGGCGGTGACTAACCGCCGTCCTCTCACAGCACCGTGCGTACCGTTCGGTACACGGCGCTTTCAATAGTTGACGTGCACAGACTGATATGCACTGGTTAAATCGTAAAAGCCAGCGCGTATCAGTCTTTCTTTTGATAATGCTCTGT
>JAAYMV010000107.1 GCA_012521185.1 Bacillota bacterium | reverse complement strand
CGAGGAAAATTACACACTAATTTGGACTTGACTAGTTTTAGAAAGGAGCTAATATAATAAAAAGAGCTGTTGCACTGATTTTATGTTATTCTCAGTACAACAGCTCCATAACTTAAGCTACAGTATTATATAATTTTACTTATTGTGTCAGTTAACTCTATTATCGCTTTTTCTTCATTTACCCCTGTGATAAAAGATGTGCCACTAATAATTGGTTTCCCTAAGCTTTTATTATTGTATTTGGAAGTTGTTACAATTATGTCCACTTGACTTGATAAATTGGGAATCTCCCCTAAAGTACATTGTGTTACTTCAATTTCGAAACCTCTGTCGGAGCATATTTCCTTCACTCTTTCAGCGCATAATGTTGACGTGGCCACACCAGTGCCACATGCAATTAATATGCGTACTTTTTTTGCCATTAATTGCACCTCCCTTAGTTTTTTAAAACGCACCAAATAATTTCGCAATTAATGTGAGCACAAAGTTGTCAAGACTTTCAAGGCATGTACCTACAGCGAGTCCAGGGGTTTGAATGCCACCGGCTTGTATAACTAAAGTACTAAGTGGGGCCATGATATTAAAGGCTACAATAGTATAAACAACATACAAAGAGGTTGAGATAACTGACCTAAAGATATTTCCCTTTGACCACATAGCAGGCAGGGTAGAATAAAATGCTAATTCTGCTAGCATTGGCAAAGGAAAGTAACGGTTGCCGGGAATAATTAATGCTAAAATAACCGTAATTGGAACCATAATTATTCCGTTTGCAATTACACTTGGATCACCAAGTGCTAAAGCTATATCCATACCTATATTTATATCCTGACCTGCAATTCTTTTTGAAGCAAACTGTCTTGCAGCTCTTGAAATTGGAATTAGACCTTCCATTAGCAATCTAACCATCCTTGGCATTAAAATCATGACTGCTGCAATACTAATTCCGACATTTAGCACTGTTGTGAATGGTTGTTTGGCTAGTACAGCAATTAGAGCTCCTGCTATTAAACCAATAACTGCTGGATCACCAAAAACTCCGTATTTCTCCTGTATTTTCTCTGGTGTGATTTCAATTTTGTTTAGGCCTGGTATTTTATCAACGATAAAATTTGCAAACCAAGCAAAAGTTTGATAAGCAGTAAGCGCGTCAATAGTAGTGCACGTTGTTCCTTCCAAACCAAAATACTCTTGCCATCTTGGTGCTAACTTATCTCCTAGTTTTAAAGCTAATACCGAAATCAAGACAGAGTAGATGAGCCCCAAAACGAAACTTTTAGTTAATACATATATCATTGCACCAGCAAATATAAAGTGCCAATAGTTCCAAATATCAATATTCAGTGTTTTGGTTTTACCAATTTTCAAAAGAAATAGATTTAGTAAAAAGACTATTGGCACTACCAATGGAGCAAAAGGCATTGCCCACGCCGTAGCTGCTAATGTACCCCATCCCATGTCAACTATATTGAAACCCGTTCCGGATACATCAAATACTGCAACTACAGGTTCTAATGTTATTATCAAAAAATCAATAATTAAGTTTAATCCCGTAAATCCAATTCCAATCATCAGTCCAGACTTAAGGGCTTTACCAAAGCCCATGCTTAATAACAATCCGAAGAGTGTAATTATAATTGGTAGCATGACAGTTGGACCTAAGTCAAGAATCCATTGCACAACACTCATTATTAGTTCCATTTTTAACCTCCGTCAATATTTTTTCGTATTGTAAAGTTAAATGAAAGTTGAGGACCCGTCAGCCTTTCTGGTACAATAGTTTCACCACAAAACACAAGTACCTCCCGAAAGGAGACGAGTCCTCATGGCGAAATTATACCAGTT
>JAAYMV010000106.1 GCA_012521185.1 Bacillota bacterium | reverse complement strand
CTGAAATGACATCGCAACAATATAGTCTTTCCGATCAGCTCTGACAAAAAGAAAATCAGCATCTTTGAGCCAGTCATAAATCTGTTTAAAGCCGCTCTTACGTCTTTTTACCTCAATCTTGAATCTTTTGTCTAATTCCACGTCTGGATCACCCGAAGAAGATTCTCCTGCCTGAAGCGGTGCCGTCCGTCTTGCCTCGAACCCCGCTTCTTTCAGGAGCTTCACAACTTCACGCTCGCCACGCTTGCCCTTGTCTCTCTCTCGCTTAGACATCTTTCTTCCTCCTCTCCTCTTCTCTTCTCTTCTCTGGAAAATTCTGTTATTTGTTATTTTTTCCTCACTTAATTAAAAACCCCTAAACTTTCGAACTCTTCTGGTTGAACACGATATAAATCTGTAATATCTTGATTTGCAGGTTCATTTTCTGCCTCCTCGAAAGCCTCAACCTCATCTAGATCCACTATTCGACAATATCTTGGAATGAATCCTACACGTGTTTGTCCTGTAATTCCATTCTTGTTTTTAGCTAAATGTACATCAAGAATATTTACATCTTTTTCTAAGTCATTGTGTAGCCAAAGGAGGGCTATCAAATCGCCATCCTGCTCAATTTCTCCTGAATCTCGAAGATCCGCCAAAGTTGGAGTTTTGTCATTCCGCTCCTCTATCTTTCTGTTTAATTGGCTACCAATAACACTAACAAAGTTATACTGCTTAGCCAATCTCCGAATCTGTTTCGAAATGAAACCTAACTCCTCGTTTCGATTCATTCCACGCTTCTCATTTACAGGTAGATACATACATTGAAGATAATCATAGAAAACAACATCAGGTTGCCGCTCAGCTATAAGTTTTTCGATCTCTTGCAACGAGAATACGTCATCCCAAATCTGTAAGTAGTTAGAAAGTATTTTTACCTCATTATTCAACGTGTCAAGCATCTTTAAATTATCCGCATCATCATAATAGCCTCGCTTCATTAACTCCATGTGAACTGATGCTAAATTTGCAAGCATTCTCATATTTATCATTGTTGCGTTATCTTCGAAGCTGATATATATTGTTTTCAGCCCCTGTCTAGCCGTCTGGATTGCCATGTTCTGCATCATTGCGGACTTGCCGTGTGACGGCCTGGCGCCAATAATGATATGAGCCCCGGGCCAGACTGAACCGTAAATCACGTCGTCCAAATCCCTAAATCCTGATTTGAAAAATTTTATTTCTCCAGCTCGGATTCTTTGTATATATTGATATGTCTGCGTCATTTGTTCATGAAAAGTCATCTCAAAACTCCGCTTAAAACGACGCTCCTTCACATTTGTCATACAACATCACTCCTTTTTAATCTTTTTATCGCTTCGAGTTGTTCTCTCAAGGACAGCACAGATGGCTTGGCAGTTTCAACCTCTTTCACCTGATCACCCAAGGAGGCTAACCTCTGCTGATCACACAAAGAACTTCTTCGAGAAGGCTTTTGATTTAAATATGCTTCGAACTTTGTACCAAACAATGTTTCAGGCCTCAAATACTTTTCATATTCCGTTCCCTTCCAGTCCGCAACCTTTGTGTCTATCACTTTCCTGAGGTCTTCAATCGTAAACCCCTCGTTCAATCTTGCCCTGATCAATGACTGAGTCTTTTTCGTCGTGTGCTTGAAATTTTTCCCTGTTTTCGAATTCAGGTAATCAATAATTTCTGCAAAAGGTATATTATCTTTTTTCTTTTCATTCTTTATATTCTTGTTCGTGTCTATTTGTTGTCCATTTGCTGTCGATTTATTGTCGATTTTGCTGTCGGAATTTTCGTTATAACCTTGGTAAAATGCCCAGTTTACAACGGTTACAACGGAAAATTTGTTGTTGGATTTGATGTCGATGTAACCGTGTCTTTTTAGTAACTGCAGATAATCCCACGTTGTGCTTGGCGCCATGCCCAATTCTGTAGACGCTGCATGTCTACCAGTGACGAATTGCCCAGGAATTAGTTTTATAACCTGTCGTCCTACTAACAGTTCTGTTTCAGTATGCACTGCCTTTAGTAAGCACCAAATCCAAATTTTGAGCAACTTCTCGTTTGCAAAAACATGACTATCAAGCAGTCGTTTGTGCAATTTAATCCAGCCTTGCACATCTATCAACTCCTTCACGAATTTTTGATAGTAAAAAGACAAAGACATAGGAACACCTCCATAAAAATTTTTGATATGTTATGTACATGGTGCGACCTTTGCAACGTTCTGCGCTGGGCTCCCTGTCGCCCCGGCACTTGCACTTTCCTCGGCCTCTCGGCTCGTTGTGCCACGCAGGCCCTCGACCGGGCAGGCGGTATTCAGTTTTCAAGGAGCAGTTTAGAGAAACAAAAAACCCGAAGCCTTGAGAAATCACAAGCGTATGCGCATACG
>JAAYMV010000016.1 GCA_012521185.1 Bacillota bacterium | reverse complement strand
TTTTCACACCCAGCACTTCTTTTTCTTGAAAGTGGGTAAATATGTAGTCGACCGGGCTTAACGCAGCCGATTTAGCGGGCACAAAACAGCCTGCCTGAAACAGCACCTGGGCAATTCCGACAGATCTCAAAAACGTAGTTTTTCCACCTTGGTTGGGACCAGTAAGGATAAAAATCCTGGCGGTATGATCGGAATAGTGGTCGTTTGTCACAAGGTGAGCGGCGCCACGGTTATCATTGACCATCCGCACAGCCAAACTTAGGTCATATACCTGATGCAACTGCATCCGTTGGGTTTATATAGCAGCTCTTCAACAACCCATCTGGATTCTCGCTCTAATCTTAAATTTTCGATAATTTCACGCAGGCTTAAGTCCTTAATAAAGGAACTAGAAGGGGGATAAGCAGTCTTCCACGCTTCCATTTCAATTTTGTCAGGCCATAAAAAGCTGAAAAAAGGGATATTTACCGAACTCATCAAATCACTGCCTTTACCTATAAATCATTTTAATTCAGCTGTCTGCATGCACGCTATTCGCTATCGTCGTTTGTTTATTAATTTATCTATGGCTCCTTTTTTACACAATTATACGAATATACGAACCAAAATCTTTTCAAGTGCAACCAAATATAGGTGCCCACCTCGTTATACCAAAAAAGAAAATATGACCTATTCCACATTGTTGGGTCCATATGTCTTGGATAAATTTCATATACTAATCCTCATTCAGCTCTGGACACAATGTAATTGCTCCAGATGGTGATACTGATATTGTAGTTCCATCATGAAATCCACAATAATAAAAACTATTCATGCGTCGATTATAAAAAACATCAAGTGATGTTATATGTGTGTTATAAAAGTTCCACTCAGGTACATTTTCGGGATTTATTTTTAAAATACCATCGATATGCTTATTCTCGCCCAATGGATTATCTACTCGATAACAGAAAACTCGCCCAGTTAATCCCCTATCTCTGCCTTGTAAATTATTGCCTTGGCTCAAGGGTATAATGAATAAATTGTTATTAGTTTCATATCGCACAAAATCTAGGGAAAAGCGTGCTCATTTAGATTTAATGAATGATACTCAATTTACATCAAAAATACAACTACCTACTGAAGAAGTTGTCTTGAGAGATATGGAATTGTATTCGGTATACAAATTGCTTAAACAAATACCAATCGATCAACGTTTGCCTTTAGAACTTTTTGTGTTAGATAAAAGTAGCTATGAGGAAATTGCACAGCAAATGAAAATACCAGTACAGTAAGAGGAAGGATCTACAATACTATAAAGCGATTAATAAAAATGATTTAGTTATCTACTACTTTGTATTGATTTTAATATCCGGGCTACCAAACTCCAAATTTTCTAACTCTAAAAGATAGTGGTACATGTCTCTTTGCAACAACTCTTTAGCAATGTCTTGCGAGATCTACTTGAACAATTAAATCACTCCATTTATTATTTAAAAAACTCATCCTCTCCGATAGGTGATACACTGATACTACCATTTGTTGTCTTAATTTCTACTATCGAATGTGATCCTAAATCTACAAATGCATGTCCTTTTTTATTGACATATATCTGTCCTAGAGAAAAACGGATATTACCATTACTGGTTTTTAGTTCAAAGACTCCGGTTGTACTATAGGGCATTTCTAAATTAATCGAGCCATTTGTTGATTCAAATAGAAACCTACCAAAAGCAGGTAAGGCCACCTTTCCTCCAATTCGACCGTTGGTCGTTCTCAATGTACTAGAATCAGTTAACCTAACCTTACCTAGCTCAATTCTTCCGTTAGAAGTTTGAACATCCACTTCTCCTTCGCCAGCAAATATCCTGATCCGACCATTACTGGTTCTTAAGCTTAAATAACCCTTAAATGCTGCTTCTATATTAATAGAACCATTACTAGTTTGTGCATAAAATTCCCTGATCCAGTCAGGAGATGCATAAACAATAAACTGTACGGAAGAACTTATAATACCCTGTTCTTTTCTTGGCTGAACAGCATGCAATACAACAGCTGAGTTCGTGCCATAATCCTCAATACAAATTTTTTCAATAAACTGATGCATTGCTTCAATATCAGTTCCAGATACTTTTTTTAGTATTTCTATTCTAGGCCGTTCATAAGGCCTAAGCGGCAACCAATTAATAGCACCGTTGTAGCCGGTCAAATCAATTACTCTAACAGTTGTTGTCAAAGGATATTCTTCATTAATAAATACTGTAGGTGTACCACAGCCGATAAAAATTAACATTAACACCACAATGCCTACCAGAATCCATCTTCTCATTAGCATAAAAAGCCCTCCATTAGATATCAGGTTAATAGCATCAAGTGATCTATTTATCTGTCTTGTATTCATTATACTCCAGCGTCTTCCCTTCAAATATTTTATTATAAGTCTATGTTAGTTTTGTACTAAAAAAGCCAATGAATCTTAACGATCCATCGGCTAGGAAAAACGCTATTGTAAGTCTTTCCAACCACCTAATACTATCACATTTCCATTAGATGCACTAATCTCTATCTTCGGGTCAGAACTGAGCGACAAAGATAATGCTTTATGTTCAGTATTTGCCCATCTACTGCCAAGAGAAAACTCAATTTTTCCATTACTGGCTTCAATATCAAATGCACCCTTAGTATGATAAGGCAGATTTAGCTCCACATCTCCGTTAGATGTAACAAACTTGAAGTTACCAGTAGAAGAAAGTGCTAGATTCCCGGCAATTTGACCATTAGAAGTCTCCAAAACACTTTGTCCAGTTAAAGTAGTCTCATTAAACTTAATATGACCATTAGATGTCCGAGCACGTACTTCCCCCACACCAGAAGATAAGATAATGTCTCCATTACTGGTTTGGAGGTCTAAGTAGCCTTTAAAGGTTGCATCAATGTAAATAGAACCATTGCTTGTGCGAGCCATGAATTGAGAGATCATCTCTGGCGACGCATAAACAACAAATTGAATTGCTGAACCTTCAACACCATATGGCAGCTTAGGCTGTTCGACTCGGAAAGTCACTTTATCTGCTGTACTATTATTCTGAATGTGGATCAACTTCAAAAACTGTTCCATGGCCTTTGTGTCACTACCAAAAACATACTTGACAATATCTATCCTTGGCTGTTCATCGCCCCTAATGGGAACCCAGCGAATTTCCCCATTATATCCAAGCAATTCAACCACACTCACATTTGCTGCTAATGAATAAGTAACAGTATCTTCAACTACCTTTACCCCACACCCGCTTAAGACTAACATCAAAACAAATATGATTGTTAATACCGACGTTTTCTTCAACATAACAATCCCCCCGTAATAGATCATGAGTGCAAACAAATAAATAAGAATTATTTATCACTTGTATTCTTTTATATTCATCGCTAGCACCGGCTTTCCCTCTAGTATTTTCCAAAATTCTCTAAAATTAGAACATAAAAGCTGACAAATCTCAGACTACTTGTCTATGACTCGTCAGCTTATGACTGGTTAAGTTATCTTGAATCTATCCCTTTTATTACATATGTCAACAACATTTTTAAATGATTTTTTCCATAAAAGAGCTGTAGGTTAATTGTTTTCTCATTTTCAATCTGCTATAATTCTACTCTGTAAGTATTAATTTATGGAGTGATGTCGGTGGGAAATAACCTAATTGATGTGGTAAATCAGCAGCCTATAACCTTGCCGTATCGGCGTAAAAATCCACTTTACTGGATCGCCAAGATATTCAAAGCACAAGCTGTGCTAGTCATTGCTACTATTGGCATGCTAATTACTTGTTTTTTCGTACCAGTTGATACCAGCTATTTAGATTACTTTAACTGGACGACCTTAGCTACTCTATACTGTACTTTAGCAGTAGTAGAAGCACTCTCTAACATTCATGTTTTTGAAATAATTAGTAGAAGTATTGTTTTAAGACTGCGTAATTTGCGAAATGCTATCTTAGGATTAGTCTTTATTACCTTTATTGGTTCTATGTTTCTTGCTAATGATATGGCCTTACTTACATTCCTGCCCCTGGGTTACTTTGTTCTAGCTAATACAGACAATAAACAGGCCATTGCTTTTACATTTATTATGCAAAATATAGCTGCCAACTTAGGAGGGATGGTCACTCCTTTCGGTAATCCACAAAATCTTTATCTATATGCTTTTTACAATATTGATACCTTAGAGTTTGTGAAAATCATGTTACCAAGCTTCATGGCATCTACCCTATTGATTACTGGTATCTGTTGTTTTGTAAAACCGATACCGTTAGAACTGAAAGATGAACAACAATACGAATTAAATACAAGACTAACTGTGATCTATTCCATTCTATTTATTGCCAGTATCTTAATTGTTTTTCGGGTTATTCCCTATCTAATTGGAACAATAGCAATTACCTTAGTTCTTTCAGTAATTGATAGAGAAGCATTGAAGAAAGTTAATTATCCCCTGCTTGCAACTTTTGCAGTTTTCTTTGTTTTTAGCGGAAACATGGCTAAAATACCAGCAGTAAATGTCTTCTTTTCAGATGTTTTGCCAAAGAATACACTATTATTCGGTATCCTATCCTGCCAATTAATCAGTAATGTACCAAGTGCTGTTTTGCTATCTCATTTTACTGATAATTACCAGGCACTACTCCCTGCAGTTAATATTGGTGGGTGTGGAACTTTAATTGCTTCACTAGCTAGTTTAATAACCTTCAGTGAATTTAAAAAACACAATCCAACGGAAATCAAATCTTATTTAATAAAATTTACAGCCATAAATTTCTTCTTTGTTATCCTTTTATATACACTAGAGATATTGAGATAAACAAAAAAAGAGAAGGGGCAATGCCCCTTTTTACTCTAACTCTTCAGGCAACAACTCCCTCCGTACCACCCGATAATGAGGTTTTTCTGCCTGACGATATTCTTCACTATGATGTACTGGTCGAATACCTTTTGCATAATACTCAACTAGATAATCAGTTAACTCAATATATGCTTCTGTACTCATCACTTCTATGGCTGTAGCTAAATAGCTATCCATCACAACTTTAAAGTTTTGCAAATCATCAATAATAGCTGCTGATTTACTAAACAGCTCAAACAATAATTCCTGGCTAAACCCGCGATATTTCCAACTAGCAATATTTACCCTACAGTATAAATCTGAAATATTCTCGTATATAAAACTATCAGCTGCTTCAGTAGTTTTAAATTCTTCATAAAGATACTGACGAGCTCGCTCTAAATCAGTCAACAAGTGTTCTGCACCGAAAGTGGCTTGGTAACATAACTTGACAATATCCTGTGGTTTCATAGATGGATGATTCTTCAATTGCTCTAAAAAATATCGACTCATAATAATTTCGTCCACTACAACTCTTGGAATTATAGTGGACTACCTCCTTTTTACCTAGCGTTTATCTGCTTCAGCAGTGTATTTTTTTAAGGATATAACTAAAATAGGTATTAAAATGATGTGAAGGATAATTCCGGGTATGGCATTGATAAATGCGCCAGACATAAAAGCTGCCCATCCGAAAGAGGACTGTCCAAATCCATAAAGAATAACTCGAACTATCCCCCATACAATTCGTCCTGCGAGCATGGCACTGATCAATGCTACATAAACATTACTATTTTTCTTCGGAAGAATTTGATAGAGTATCCCGGCTACAAAACCATATGTTGCCAGTTCAAAACTCATAGCAAATGCAGTAGGCATCAATGGAGGCATGCCAAACATAAAGGAACGAAGTAGCGGGGAAATAAAGCCCACAGCTAAAGCATACCATGGCCCACAGAAAAACCCGCTTAATAAGGCTGGGATATGCATTGGACCTAAAGCACTACCAATTTGAGGAATTTGACCTGTCAGAAATGGCAGTACTATAGCAAGAGCAATAAACATTGCTGCTAAAACCATACGTGAAAAATCAGTTCTGTTCGATGACATCAGTATTACCTCACTTCTTTTTTTGATATCATCGTCTTGAACGATAGTGATGCCTTCATGACATCATTACCTTATATAATTATATATTTTCAGAGGAGTTCCTTCAGGCGCTCCACTGTTTCCTTAACTAACTCGTTCATGGTTAATTGTTTTACACCAACCACCTGATTGTTGCAATTACTTACTGGAATAAGTAACTTAATCGCTTTACTTTGACCTATAGCTACAGCCATCTCTGGCGTAACTTCACCAAGTAATGAATCAGCCGAAACAATCCCAATTGGGCCAATGATTACATCGGCGTCTTTGCACACTACTTTCACTGGATTTTCTCCAGTTGCTCCATGGGGCGCACCAGCTTTTAGCATAGCACTAGTAGCAATACTATTAGTACCGATCACATAAAGGTCGCCTTCAATTTGCTCTTTGAGAATTTCTCCTACAATCAGCTGACCAAGCCTACCACCTTGTCCATCTATAACAACTATCTTCATTATACATCACCACTTCTAAATCATATAAACCCATAAATCATCACTACAAGCAAATGTGGTTTTACCCTAGGGCAAGAGCCTTATACACATTCTCCACAACTACTCAGATTAAGACCTCTTCAGGTGTCTGATTAGCGCCTATTTCTCCACCAGGAAAGTTCCGTCTCTCCAGATCTGGTTATTAGATAAATCTAGAGTTTAATAATGGTATGATGTTAATTACCGGTTCTTCATAAGGGTGAGTTTCATAAATTACCTCTAATGCTTGCTTAACTACTTCGGCATTACAACGTAGTTCCATTTTACATTCGGAAGCACTATGGATTTCACCTACCTGACCACTGTATGGATTAGCACCATCTAAGGGACGCCAATAGCCAGTAACCTCAGTAATAGACATTACATGATCATAATTTCCGACCTTTAATGCACCAATCTCATTTAACTTTTCACGTATTACTGGTACATGTGTTTCTGGTACAAAAATCTCAAGTTTATACTCCTTAATATCCATGCCATCACTCTCCCAGTTACTTTTAGTTCTCCGTATTGAACAAAAGTCCTTTACGAGCGAATCATCCTAATAGCCAGCTCACTGCATCATCAGTGTTAATAAACACCCGAAAAGTTTTTCGTGTTCCATAGTCAGCATGCATTTCTTGAAAACATTTCGGAAACTCTTGGTCCTCATTAATCACTATAGCTGCCATACTTTTGCTCACACTTTTTAACTTTTTAATCCATTCTAATTCAGTAGTGTAAAAAAATAAAATATTATCTTTAATCAAACCTAAAAACTTGTTCTGTTTGGACTTACTCTGCAAAATAACAAGTATCTAATTCTCGCACTGTTAATATGGCTTGCATTTTAACTACCTTTTCTAAAAACTGGTTCATCAGTAATTGAAAGTAACCAATCATTTTGTTCCTGACGTCCTGCATCAGTGATCGTATAGATCTTTTTTGATGGCTCATTGTCTTGGTGTTGCGCGTCTTTGGTAACAAAGCCTTCATCCAATAATTCAGCACATGCTTTATATATTTGATTATTATTTTTAATTATTATTACCAGACCAATACATGAAAGGTGTACCCTGGATAATCTTTTTCCAGTCATAACCTGTTAAGGACTACTGATTTAGTAATCCTAAAACTACATGGTTTAACGACATACTATCCCTCCAAAGTAATTACCACACTAACCTATGGTAACGCTAACATATGTTAGCGAAATATTCAATAAAAAAGTCAGCCTACAAGTATTGCCGGAATCCTGCTCAGTTTATTATATAATCTTTTCCCGGAGAAATAGCGGTAAAGCAGAAATAATAACAGAAGGAAACTGCTTAAAAATATAAAGTAATAGGTATTTGCCAGGGTCTCAAATCCGTCCAGCTTATGTTCAAGTAAGAAAATCTTCATCATTCATTCCTCCAGCTTACATTCAACCTGTATCCATATCCCCTTACCGTTTCCAGGGCTTTCTCTACACCGATTTCCTGCAGTTTCTTCCTGAGTCTGGCCACATTCACATTCAGTGTGTTTTCATCAATAAAAGTCTGATCATCCCAGAGTTTTTCCATAAGTATTTCCCGGCTAACAGCCCGGGGCGCCATCTGCATCAAAACTTCAGCAAGTACGGCTTCCTTCCTGGCCAG
>JAAYMV010000105.1 GCA_012521185.1 Bacillota bacterium | reverse complement strand
TAACTCAACATGGGCAATTTCATGAGCTAAAACAGCTGCTATTCGCTGTACATCTCTCCCTAAAAATTGCTGTAGACCACGGGTTATGAAAATATGACCACCTGGTAAAGCAAAAGCGTTCAACTGCCGGGTATTCAATACTGTTAAATTATAATCAATCTCCCGATCAGCTACAGTAACTAAACGATTGAAAATCTCTTGGAGAAACAGGTGCTCATCAAGGGCAAGTTCATAACTTCCTCCATGTAACTCTAATATCTGTTCCTTAGCAGATAAACCAATATTTTGCTCTAAGCCTCGAAGTAGCTGATGATTAACATTAAATCCTGCCTGTACCACACTTGTCACTAAAAGCCAGATGAAAGCAATTATTAACAAACAATACTTGGCAGACCAGCAATGACTATTCAATCATCAACCACCTCCAGCCTGCTAGGAAATTGTCAAAGTCCGCAAAATTAATCCAAAACTCTTCCAGCGCATTGCTATAAGTTATCGAGATGCCTTCTCCATTAATCAACGCAAAAAGTCGCTTTTCAGTCGTAGGAATACGTCCCTGATAATGATAAACTACCTCTGCCACAGTCAATCCCGCAACTTGTGTTTCATGGATGTTAGTTTTTCGACAAAAACCGGGTAAACCATTAATAGACTCATAGTAAACCATTACTCTCTCAGCAAATGCAACGGCAGATTGGTCTTCTATTAAACCAAGATTTTCGATATAGATTAAATCATGTTCACCAGAACCATAGAAAACAAGTAGATCTTCTGAACTTTCCGGCATCTGATAAATCCAACCTTGCGGTACGTTTATGGAAAACAGTCCCCATATTTCTGTAAAACTGGTAGCTAAAATCGGCGAATTTACAAACAACAAATTACACAATAATATTAATATAAATAAAAATAAGGACAATCGCAGTTGCAGACGCCTCCTTTGCTACCGACAAATATTTATACCTAATTTCGGTAAACAGAATATTTTTTCCTGCTATTGCTTAAAGATTTGTTCATTGGACAGGCTAAATAGGAAAGGAGAAGGTTAGAATAGATGAAAAACAAATTCAAACTACTTGCAGCTGGAATACTTGGTTCTACTGGACTGTATTTTGGAACCCGTTATCTAATGAACAATTTGACAAACTGGATCGGCAAAATTTTGATGACCGATGAATATGGAGAAAACCTAATTGAGTTATACACCGCTAGCAAACGAATTGGTATTCAGAACATCGCTGAACTTAATCTACGGGCTGAATCTGGGCAAGTTATCAAACGTCCATTAGGCTCGCCGCGGACAGCGATATCTTTAGATGGTTTAAAGTTTAACGCAGCCCAAGTATACCAGCTTCCCACGGAACTTAATCAACCAATTGACTGCCAAACAATAATTGGTAAAAACAGCAATCAACCATTAATTTTAAAGACACCAATTATTCTATCGGGTATGGCTTATGGATTTGCTGTTACTGAACAGGCTAAGTATGCTATGGCAAAAGCCAGTAGTTTAGCTGGTACAGCTACAAATACTGGTATTGGTCCTCTCTTGCCTAAAGAACGGCAATTAGCCGATAGACTTATCATTCAATACCAGCGCGGCGCCTGGAATAAGGAACCCGAAATCTTAAAACAAGCAGATATGATCGAAATTCAATTTGGCCAAGGTGCAATACTGGGACTAGGAATTATGACTTCACCAAGCGAAATAGATGATACCTTGCGTAAGAGGTTAGGGTTAGCACCAGAGGAACCTGCGATCGTACCCTCCCGATTTTCAGAAACAAAATACGATAACGGTTTGCCAAAACTAGTAGCCTATTTAAAAGAAATTAGTGATGGCGTGCCAATTGGGTGTAAAATTGCCATTACCAATGACATAGAAAAAGACTTAGAAATTCTATTAAATGCTAATGTTGATGTTATTGCCCTTGATGGCAGTCAAGGCGGATCTATAGGCTCCCCACCATTATTACAAGATGATTTTGGTTTACCGACCCTGATCGGTTTAGTCAGAGCAATCGATTACTTAGAAAAAACTGGACGAAGAAATCAAGTAGATCTAATTGTTGGCGGGGGCTTATTCTCACCTAGTCATTTTTTAAAAGTGTTGGCATTAGGAGCTGATGCTATTTACATTGGTACAGCAAGCCTGTTAGCCATGAGTCATACTCAAGTTTTAAAACCTGTTCCTTTTGAACCTCCTACTCAACTAGTTTGGCAAAACGCCAAATATGCTCACCGATTCGATTGGAAAAAAGGAGCTCAATCCTTAGCAAATTATATAAAATCCTGTACCGACGAAATGAAAGATGGTGTAAGGACATTAGGGAAAACCAGTATTCATCAAGTAAACAAAAATGATTTAATCTGTTTAGATCGGATTACTTCAGAAATAACTGGTATCCCCCTAGCTTATCAAGAAAAGTTATCTTCTAACCTTACTCGAAGGCGTCAACTGGCAAGACGTACACCTTAGTTCGGTACGGATCTCCGTAATAGAATAACAAAATTTGTCGTTCATGTTCTGGAGTAGCACTCCAAGGATAAATCTGATATTCAAATTCTTCTACATAAAGATTTCGGCTAAGTTCTCTAGGTGATAGGCGTTGATCGGCTAAATGAGGTAAATAATCAAAAAGTAGCTCACTGCCGATTAACTGGCGCTCTAAGCTTTTGTCACTTACACCGCCTAACCAGTTAGGAGTATCTCTTTTCGACTCATTAAAGCGAAAATCATAACGCAAATAATTTAGTAAAATTGGATCACTATTACCAATAAACTCCCAGAGGATTAGATAAAAACTATAAATACTATGAGAAACCAAATGATAATTGAGAGCTTTCCAACTTCTAGCTAATTTCTCAAACAAACAAAATGGTGTCAGTCCTTCCCGCGCGATCAAATAGTCTAAACTGGCTTTAAAACGACCAGAGTTAACCAGAGACTCCACTAATCCTTCAATTATCTTTAGGTCGGCTAATTCTTGATAACTAATGTGATCATTTTTCAACACTTCATAGGGGGATTTCTCAGTAAACTCATAGCCAAACTCTGAGGCACGCTCACGTAAGCGAGAGCCTTTCAAAAGCTTTAGAAACCCTAATTGAATCTTAGTTGGATGCAAATTATAAACGTAATCAAAGGACTCAGCAAAACGCTGATAAGTTTCTCCAGGCAAGCCAGCAATTAAATCTAATAAAAAGCGAACGTTAGTCCGTTCTCTTAATTCAGTAACTCTTTGACTTAATTTATCCAAATTCGTATACCGTCCAACTTCTCTTAAGGTTGGTTGATTGGTAGACTGAACGCCTATTTCAAACTGTAAGCGATTAGGCGGTGCACTTTCTAATAACTGAATCATTTCCTCTGTTAATAGATCTCCGCTAATCTCCAGTTGAAAGCGAGTATCTGTATCCAAGCTAATCATATGTTTAACTAACTCCATAAAGCGCTCAGGGTCGCAGTTAAAAGTCCGATCTACAAATCGAACCTGCTGAATACCAAGATTTGCTAATATAGTGATTTCCTCTTTACAGCGCTCTAAAGGGAAATAGCGGACATTACCTGTTCGAGATGAAAGACAATATTCACAGCGATAAGGACAACCGCGGGATGTTTCATAATAGACTATTTTATTTTCTAGCCCATCAGTATTCTTTTTATAAACTGCAGGCACTTCTGCTAGATCCATAACCACCTGAGGATTGGCCGCTAATCCTTGCTCTGTTCGGTAAATCAGACCAGGAACTAATTTTAACTCTGCCTGTGACGGTTTCGGATTTGCTGTTAATAAACGTAACAGTTCTAGTAAGGGCTTTTCGCCTTCACCAGCAACTATATAATCTATCCCGCTATTGGCAGTAAACAATTCCTCATACTCATAAGATACTTCTGGCCCACCCAACACTATAATTAGGTGGGGTAAAACTTTCTTCAAATCCCGAATCAAGTCTAGAGTTTGTTCAATATTCCAAATATAACAGGAGAACCCTAAAATATCTGGTTCTTCAGCTACTAATTCAGAAAAAATTAAGGGTAATTGCTGATTAATGTTAAATTCTCGTACAACAATATCAGGAAACTCTGTTTCACAATAAGCTTGTAAATATCTTAGTGCCAAACTATGATGGGTATATTTTGCATTTAAAGTTGTCAATACAATCTTCATAAAAAAACTCACCTTCTATACAGCTTAAAAACATGAACCACCAATAAACTCTTTTAAAATAGAAGTACATGGAATAGCATGTTCACAATCTACTTCCTGAATATTCTTTAATAAATTTAAGAGTCTTTGTGCCTCTGCATAAGCTGGTTCTTCATTACTTATTTCTTCTAATAATGGTTTAACATGTTTCTTGAGAACAGCCAACTCATAATGGAGTACTGAATTAAACATTACATCCGCATCCTCTTGGAATGGGAAAATATGCCGTTCTTCACCGCGTCTAACTGATGACCAACAGTAAATTGTGTCTAAGGCTGTTTGCGAGCGAAATTGATTATCACGAACTATTCTTCTTATCTTACGAGCGTCTGTAGTCGGAATCCGTGTATGATCATCAATGTTTAACTGAGTTAAAGCACTGACATAAATCTTAAACTTACGCGATTTAGGAATAGCTGAAGTCAACCTATCATTCAGTCCATGAATGCCCTCAATAATGATTGGCTGATCTAAACCAACCCGTAAAATATTGCCTCGCCATTCTCGTCGGCCTTCTATAAAATTGAAAGTCGGAAGCTCTACTGGTTCACCTTGAATAATCTTCGATAAATGTTCGTTAAACAACTTAATATCAATGCATTCCAAGGCTTCGAAATCGTAGTTGCCATCTTCATCCCGTGGAGTAAGTTCCCGATCAACAAAATAATCATCTAAACTAATGGAAACAGGATTAAGACGATTAATTCTTAATTGAATAGCTAGTCGCTGAGCGAAAGTTGTTTTTCCTGATGAGGATGGACCTGCAATTAAAATTAATCGCAATCGATCTTTTTCGGCCGCAATTTGATCAGCAATTTGAGCAATCTGCTTTTCATGATAAGCTTCTGATAATCTAACTAACTCCTCTATTCGCCCATCGGCAATCCATTGGTTCAATGCGCCAGCATCACTTATTCCAATATACTTAGCCCATTTTTCTGTTTGAAAATAAACATTAGCTAATTTAGCATGTTCAATATACTCTGGAATGAGATTTGGATTTTGTTTGGTTGGAAATTCCAATATAAAACCTGGTAAATAAAAGCGTAATTTAAATAACTTCAAATATCCAGTATTAGGAACAAACAAATCGGAAATTGTATCATAATGATTGCCACAACTATGAATCTCAATTAAATCATGATCACTATTACTAAATAATCTAACCTTGTCTCGTAAACCTTGACGAGCAAAGATTCGCTTGGCCTCTTCTACTGTCATTTGGTGTTTAACAAAAGGCTCATTATTGGCAATAATCTCTTGCATTCGTCGTTCAATATTTAGAACATCTTCTTCGACTAAAGGATGCTCATACTCAATTTCACCATATAAACCATTACTTAATGAATGCTCAATAATTACTCGACAGTTAGGGATTACTTCTTTAGCTGCTCTAACCAAGATAAATATTAAGCTGTTGCGATAAACTCGCATCCCTTCGTCGGTAGTTAGGTCAAATAAGTCAATTTCACAAGGCTGCTCTATTTGGTAATTTAAGTCTTGCATCATATTGTTAACACGAGCAACTACTATGTCTGCTGGAATAGTTCCTTGTAGTTGTAAATCATATAACGAAATACCTTGCGGAATCTCAATTGATTTACCTTGAAGTTTTACCTTAATAAGCTTAGCCATAGTTATGTCTCCTTTTCTTGGATAATTTTTCTTTGGCGAAAAAGTGAGCTAACCAACATGATGCCACCAGCAATAGCACCTGCTAAGAACAATGTGTTTACTAATTGTTCTACACCAGCTAGATAATTACCTTGTAAAAAACTAAGCATAGTCTGATATGCCTGCCCTCCTGGCACCAAAGGGATGATCCCAGGAACTAAAAAAACTGGCACTGGTTGTAATCGAATCCTAGCAAAAATTTCACTGCTTAAAGCGACAGCGGTTGCAGCTGCAAAAATTGCAACCACATCATTTCCGTATTGTGACAAATAATAATTAATTAACCATCCGATGGTACCAACAATCCCAGCTGCCATAATTTGTTGACTTTGCACTTTATATAACGTTGCAAAACTAAGGGAAGCAATAAAGGCAGCTACAATTTTCCAACCAGTTGCCATGCTAAAATCCTCCTAAACCTAAAATAAATGCTACTCCCGCTGCCACTGCCACAGCAATAGTAATCGCCTCAGCACCCCGGGCTACTCCACTAACTAATTCACCAGAGATCATATCGCGAATAGCCACGGTCATAGCTACACCTGGCACTAAAATCATCACCCCGCTAAGGATAGTAATATCATGTGGAAAACCCCATAAAGTATTACCTAGTAAACCTAAGGCTGCTGCAATGGCTGCGCCTAAGGCTGAGCCTATAAAGCGAGAAGTTCCTTTTTTATTATAGCTTGTCAAAAAGAGCTTCACACAAAATCCAACTAATATAGTATAAAGGGCTTGAACCAAGCTACCGCCAAAGATAATAGCAAAAGCACCACTGCCAATGCCTCCAACAATACTTTGAAAATAGTTATTGACAGGAAGTTCTTCTTTTATTTCTAATAAACCTGCTTCTAACTGTGCCAGACCAATGTCGCCTGCGGCAAACTGACGAGCTAAAGCATTAACTCGAGCAATATTGGCTAAATTATTATCAGACCATCTAACCCGTCGCACTCTAGTAAATACATGCCCACTGCTGCTAACTAAAGTCAAAAAAAATCCTGTGGGGGTTGTATATACTTCAACATCAGTAAATCCTGCTGTATGTCCCATCCGTTCCGCTGTTTCTTCTACCCGATAAATTTCAGCACCGCTTGTCAGCAACAATTCTCCAGTTAACAAAATCAAACTAACCATTTTTTCATTTTGATACACTTTCCCACTTCCTTTCTGACTGTTTGCAGGACTTAGGCACCAGGTATAGAAATATGATTTAGTTTTAGAAGGGAGTTTATACCATGATAATTAATCAAAAACGGCTAATTGAGGAATTTATAGAATTAGTGCAAATTGACAGTTTTGCTGGTCAAGAAAGAGAAATTGCTGATGCTTTAATCGAGAAACTTAGAAAATTAGGTTGTCGAGTTACTGAAGATAATGCTGGCAAAACCATTAACGGAAATGCCGGCAATTTAATCGCTAAACTACCCGGTAATAGCGATAAACCAACTATTCTTTTTTGCGCCCATATGGATCGAGTAGCGCCAGGTAATAATATTAAACCAATTATTGAAAACGATATTATTAAAAGTGATGGCACTACTATTTTAGCTGCCGATGACGTTGCAGGTATTGTCGCCATCCTTGAAGGAGTTCGCACAGCTAAAGAACAGAATGTAGACCACGGAAATATTGAAATAGTCTTTACTATTGCTGAAGAAGGCGGTTTAAATGGTGCTAAAGCCCTCGATGTTAAACAATTAGAAGCAAAATTTGGCTACTTCTTAGATGCTAGTGGCCCTGTAGGTACTATAGTTAATCAAGCACCGTCTCATAAAGACTTAGACCTGATTTTTTATGGTAAAGCAGCTCATGCAGGTTTAAGACCGGAAGCTGGTATTAATGCAATTGTAGTAGCTGCTGAGGCTATTGCTAATATGAATATCGGGCGAATTGATTTTGAAACGACTGCTAATGTAGGTGTAATTAAAGGCGGCTCTGCCACTAATATAGTTCCTGATCAAGCAGAAGTTAACTGTGAAATTCGCTCTTTAAATGAAGATAAGCTGCAAGCTCAATTAGAACATATGATTGCTAAAGCTGAAAAAGCAGCTGAGAAATATAACACCAAAATAGATATTAAAGTCACAGATTGTTATCCTGGTTTTATTATACCAGAAACTGAGCCAGTAGTGGCCTTAGCTGTCAAAGCAGCAAACAGTATTGGTATAGAACCGATCATTGAAGGTACAGGCGGAGGAAGCGATGCAAACATTGTTAATGGTCTTGGTATTCCCTCTGTAGTCTTAGGGCTTAATTTTCAAGATGTCCACAGTAAAAACGAGTCCATTGCGATTACAGATCTAATTAAGAGCGCTCAATTTGTATTATCTATTATAGAGAATGCTTAAATGGCATTCTCTATATTTTTTACTTTTACTCGTTGGAGGTAGACAGAGTGATTATTTATCAGTATAAATCACCGATTGGTGTTCTGCTTTTGGAATTTCATAACGGTACTTTTACCAAACTAGACATTACACAAGCAAATTCTGATAGTTTAAAACAAGCTAGCCCACTACCTAATCCATATTCACAAGACTTAGACGCCTATTTTCGTGGTAAGCCTATCACCTTTGAATGGCCAATCAAGTTACAAGGGACACCTTTTCAAATGCAAGTTTGGCAATCGATTAGAGAAATTCCTTATGGGAAAACTACCACATACAAAAAAATCGGCGAAAAAATCCGAAGCAAAGGTTATCAAGCCATAGGTTCAGCAGTTGGTCGTAATCCATTAGCAATTATTATTCCCTGTCACCGAGTTCTTGGTACTAGGTCACTAGGAGGGTATCATTACGGTTTAATGATTAAGAATTTCCTTTTAAAACTGGAAAATGCATTACCGGACACAACCATTTGCTGATCAAATAAAGGCCAGCTAGTGCTGGCCTTTAGCTTTAATCAAAACTTAGCTTGCCATTATCATATAGATATTTTAACCCAATGCCTGCCATGGGAAAGATAAATAATCCAATAATCCCTAATACCCTTACGCCTACATACATGGCAATCAACATAATCAATGGATGCAACCCAATTTGTTTTCCAACCATCTTAGGTTCTAAAATGTTGCGGATTACAGTTACAATTAAATATAAAACTGCCAAACCAATTCCTAAAGCAAACTCACCTTTAACTAGCTCAATAATACTCCAAGGAATCATAACTCCACCAGTTCCTAATACTGGTAAAATATCAATTAATGCAATCAAGGCAGCAATACCAATAGCTCCTTCAATCCGCAAAATAGATAAGCCAATACTTAACTCAATAAAGGTAATCAACATTAAAATCAGATAGGCTTTAATATACTTTACTCCTAACTGACCAACAAATTTCTTTAGTTTGGAAACAGTACCTCGTCGACCTTGAGGAATCATTTTTTTAATCGAATCCACCACTAAAGTGTAATCAATAGCAAAAAACACTGAGGAAATTACTGCTAAAATTATACCGATAAAGAACATCGGTACAAACGATACTAAAGAAGTAATAGCGCTAATCGCTGTCGCTGACATATCGGAAACAATCTTACCTAGAGACTGCGATAAATTAACGTGCATTTCTTCAATTAGCTGAATCGGTGTTAAAGAAAATCGGGCTAATATATTTTCTGCCCATTTAAACAATCTAAACAGCAAAGGTTCAATATCAGTAGCATAGATTTGGGGTAGTTTTTCGATTAGATTCTGGATTCCAGCAAAAATACTAACACCTAAACCAAATAAAACAGCGATAACTGCTAAATAAAAAATAATCACCATCACTAGAGCAATTATTTTCTTCGACACTGGTAATTTACTGCTCAAATAATAAATAACTTTTTGCAGTAAAAATGCTACTAGAAAACCAATAATAAATGGAGTCAATAAAACTAAAACGTATTTTAAAACAAGATAGATGATGCCAACTAGTAAAGCAAAATATGCAAAATTAATAATAAATTTCTTTCTAGCTTCAATATTCATGGCGTCCCCCTTCTCTTTGTCAATTATAACAAGTTCAGTTTTCTATTACAATAAACTTTTTCCCTACTCCCAGGATATATTGAGTAAAAGATATAACTGAAAGGACGATGACGATGTCAAAAAAATTACTGTTCCTGATTAGCATACTCATTTTAGTACTTCCCTTTACCCTATTTGTGAACCAGGCACTAGCTAGCGAAGGAAGTCTTCATGTAACTGGTACAGCTGTAGTAACAGGCTTGCCAGACATAGTTTACATTAGCTTAGGAGTAGAAACGAAACACAGCTCTGCAGAAGCAGCCGCCAAAAAGAACGCCCTAATAATGAATCAAGTATATACTGCCTTAAAAGACCTAGGTCTAACAGAACAGCAAATAACTACTAGTGGTTATCAAATTTACAGTTCTACCCAGGTACTCAATCGGGGAACTGACCAAGAAAAAACTATCACCACTTATCATGTGAACAATCGGGTCAATATAAGCACAAAAAATCTAGAGCAAATCGGACAAATCATCGATAATGCTATTAAAGCTGGTGCAAATCAAGTGCAAAATGTACGCTTTGATATAGAAAACAAGCAGCAAATGCAACTACAAGCTTTGAAAAACGCAGTGCAACAAGGAAAGGCCAAAGCAGAAGCCATGGCAGAAGCAGCTGGAATCACTCTTGGTGGCCTAGCTAATATGAGTGAAAGTTACAGTTCATATACTCCAATGATGGATACTATCGCAGTGAAAGCAGAAGCTCTTGCTTTTAGTAATACCACTATTAATCCAGGTCAAGTGGAAGTAAGTGCAACAGTATCCATGAACTACTGGTTTTAAGAATAAAGACCTTGCAATGCAAGGTCTATTAATTTTCCATTTTTTCTGTTTCCATTCGTTCTTTGAATAATTTTAAATGTTGGTGATCATCTTCCATTATTTGTCTTACTAAAGCTTGACTAACAGGATCTAATTCATCAATACGGTCCTCATATGAGTGAACCCCTTTATCTTCTCCTGAATAAAGTTGTTCCAGTAAATATGCCGGTCCACGTAAAGCATTAAACTTTGAAGTTATAGTAGCCATAGCACCCGCCATGCCCGCCCTTTCAATCGGAGTTCCTCCTAATTCTCTAATTCGCTGAGCTAGTAAACGAGCGTGTTCTTGATGCTCCTGGGCAAATTGGCTCAGCATCTCCATTACTTGTTGATCGCCTTGTAAGTCATCGGTTTCAGCATAAATGTTCATTGCCATTAATTCCCCTTTAAGTAGCTCATTCAGTGTATCAATTGTATGTTGCTTGTCCATGACTAGTCCTCCATCAATTTTTTATTAGTCTATCTCAAAAGAGGACAATTTATATTAAGCTGGAATTAAATATGTATTGGAAATGGAAAATTATATAGGAGGATACCATGAAACGCAAAACCATATTAAGTCTAGCTTGTTATGTCATTTTGTTGTCGTTATGTACTGGTTGTATTGCTAGCAAAACAACAGAAGTTATTCAGGTAGAGAATGCTAATATTCAACTCGTCAGTCGTGACTTACTAGGAAATCATTTGCATAGCAACATGCGCGCTTTTGAGATTATTGATGGGTACTTACATATGTTATTAACTACTAACGTAACTCCAGCTTCCGGTACAGGAACCGGCCTACAATATTGGAAAAAACCATTAGACGGTGAGAAATGGGAGGTACATAGTTTCCTGCCAGATCGAGTTGTAGGAATGGCCAATATTGTTAGCGATCCATATTATACAAATGATTTATTCTTTATTTTTAATGACCGAACTAACGAGCAAGATCGTTATGCCATTATGGAACGCTTTGATGGTACTGAACTACGCCGAGTCTTTGAGCTTGACCAAAGTTCTGGTCAAGTACTAAACCCTCAAGCAATTAGCAGTCAAGATGGTTATATTCATATCTTTGTACCTGATCGAACTTCGTCTGGTCAAGATGGGGTAAAATGGTGGCGAATGAATATCGAAACAGAAGAATTAGAACGGCTCCAGGATATTAGTTTGCCAACTAGAGGAGCACGGATGTATGACTTAATTTATGATAATGGTAAAATCATCGTACCGATTGCCGTTCAAACACAATTACATTTAGGAATTATAGATACAGAGAAATTAACCATTAGTCTACAACTACTAGATCGCTTTACCTCACCTGATTTTATGCCGCCACGGTCAATTAACTTATTTAAATATGAAGAATTTGGTTTTTATCTTTTAACTTATCTAAGACCAAGCTACTTTTCTAATCGTCCTTTCACTGGTTTAGTGGGAGAAGTTGTAGCTATGGTACTAGATTGTGATACTTTAGAAATTTTAAGTAGTACTGTAATAGGTGATTTCAGTGATCAGGCTGCTGTAACTCACTATATGAAAAGTGAGCAATTAAATAATCAAATGTTTGTCGTCGCTTACACTACAGTTGCAGGCGTCCATCAATTTCATCTCACTGGTAAACATGGCAACTATGTTGCTTCTCACCTAGCTGTCTGGCAAATAACTGAAGACGGTAAGGTACAGCTAGTTGCTGAAGATGTTACAAAAGATACCCGCTGGGATCAAGTTTTAGCAAGAATTGATGATACTACTTTCTTCTTTACCTATAATAGTACTACTAACAACAATGAAAAATGGTTAGAAGTACGGAAATTAGTGGTTGAAAAATAAAATAAAATAAATAAGCCAGCAAAGCTTAAAAGCATTGCTGGCTTATATTATTCTTACAGAGCTTCTACAATCAAGTCACCCATTTTTTTGGTGCCTACTAAAGTCATTCCTTCACTCATAATATCCCCTGTTCGATATCTGGCTTCTAAAACCTTAGTCACGGCATTTTCAATAGCTGTAGCTTCTTCTTCCAAATCAAAGGAATAACGAAACATCATAGCTACGGATAAAATTGTAGCAATTGGATTCGCCTTGTCTTGACCAGCAATGTCAGGTGCAGAACCATGAATTGGTTCATACATGCCTAACTTGCCTTTACCAAGGCTAGCAGAAGGTAACATACCAATCGAGCCGGTAATCATACTAGCTTCATCTGATAAAATATCACCGAACATATTGGTGGTCACCAAAACATCAAATTCATGAGGAATTCTAATTAATTGCATCGAAGCATTGTCCACATATAGATGGTCAAGTTCCACTTCTGGATAGTCTTTAGCAACTTCTAAAACTATAGAACGCCATAGACGTGAGCTTTCTAAAACATTAGCTTTATCCACATTGGTCACTTTTTTCTTACGCTTCATAGCAATTTCAAATGCAGTTCTAGCAATCCGTTCCACTTCTTCTACACTGTAGCATTCGGTATCCCATGCTTCCTGACCCATCGGTCCCTGACGTCGACCTCGGTCTCCAAAATACATGCCCCCTGTTAGCTCCCGTACAACCATGATATCAATACCCTTGCTCGCAATATCCGGACGTAATGGGCAAGCATCACGCAGGGCATTATGCAAGACAGCTGGGCGCAAATTAGCATACAAGCCAAGTTTACCGCGAAGTCCTAATAAAGCTGCTTCTGGTCGCTGATCCCCAGGTAAGTCATCCCATTTTGGACCACCAACTGCCCCTAAGATTACCGAATCACTAGTTAAACAGCCATCAATAGTTTCCGGTGGTAAGGGCTGACCAACTTGATCAATGGCAACACCACCTACTAAGTACTCGGTAAACTGGAAACTGTGATTATAACGGTTCCCAATAGCCTTTAATACCTTAACCGCTTGTTCCAACACATCTGGTCCAATTCCATCACCAGGTAATAATGCAATACGAAATTCCATTTTCCCCATCCTTTACTGAGTGTCATTTTTTACTAATTGATTTAATTAAACCTCCACTGTTTATTAATTCTTGCATAAACTCTGGAAAAGGTTGAGCCTGATAAGTTTCATTTTTAGTTAGGTTAGTAATAATCCCTGTACTAAAATCAACTGCTACTTGATCACCGTCACTAATGCCTTTAACAGCCTCGGGACACTCTAAAATGGGTAAACCGATATTTAAAGCATTCCGATAAAAAATTCTAGCAAAAGTTTCAGCAATTACTACAGAAACCCCAGCTGCTTTAAGGGCAATCGGAGCATGTTCGCGAGAAGAACCACAGCCGAAATTTTTCTCGGCCACAATAATATCTCCAGGTTTTACACGATCAACAAAAGTTTTATCTAAATCAATCAAACAATATTTAGCCAGCTCAGCTGGATCAGAAGTATTTAAATAACGAGCTGGAATAATTACATCTGTATCAACGTTACTACCATATTTAAAAACAGTTCCTTGGGCTTGCTTCATATTATTTTTCCCTCCTAGTCCATAATGTCTTCTGGATTAGTAATTTTACCAGTTAGGGCAGATGCGGCAGCCACTGCAGGACTGGCCAAATAAACTTCAGATTCAGGATGACCCATTCGACCAACAAAGTTTCGGTTAGTGGTAGCTACACACCGCTCTCCAGCTGCTAAAATTCCCATGTGCCCACCAAGACAAGGCCCACAAGTTGGCGTACTAAAGACCGCTCCAGCTTCAACTAACTGCTCGATTAAACCTTCTTTTAAGGCTTGTAAATAGATCTTTTGTGTGGCCGGGAAAATAATTACTCTAACACCTTTTTTCACTTTTTTGCCAGCTAGAATTTGAGCTGCCATTCGAATATCTTCAATCCGACCATTAGTACAAGAACCGATCACTACTTGGTCAATTTCTATATCACCAACATTATCGATGGTACGAGTATTATCAGGTAAATGCGGAAAAGCTACCGTTGGACGAATTTCACTTAAATCAATATGATATACTTCATCGTATTCAGCATCTTCATCCGCTTCATAAATAGTATATTCTTTAGTTGAATGTTCTTTAACGTAAGCTAAGGTCAGCTCATCTACTGGGAAGATACCATTCTTAGCTCCTGCTTCAATAGCCATGTTAGCCATGGTAAACCTGCTATCCATAGACAAGTGTTTGATACCGTCACCAACAAACTCCATTGAACGATATAAAGCACCATCTACACCAATCAGGCCAATAATATGCAGAATAATATCTTTACCACTAACCCACTTAGAAGGTTTGCCAGTTAAAACAAACTTAATGGCTGAAGGAACTTTAAACCAAGCTTCACCAGTAGCCATGCCCGCAGCCATATCAGTACTACCAACACCAGTGGAAAAAGCACCTAATGCACCATAGGTACAGGTATGCGAGTCAGCACCAATTACTACATCACCCGGTACAACTAGACCTTTTTCCGGAATTAGAGCATGCTCAATACCCATTTCCCCAACTTCAAAGTAATTCTCAATTTCCTTGTCATGAGCAAATTCTCGAATAAACTTACACTGTTCAGCTGCTTTAATATCCTTATTTGGTGTAAAGTGATCCGGTACTATGGCTACTTTACTCTTATCAAAAACTTCAGAAACACCAATTTTATTAAACTCCTTAACAGCCACAGGAGTAGTAATATCATTGCCTAGAACTAAGTCCAATTTAGCCTTGATTAATTGTCCGGCTTTCACTTGAGCTAATCCAGCATGAGCAGCCAGTATTTTTTGTGTCATGGTCATTCCCATATAATTACCCCCTTATAAAAAAACTTCCATTTTTTTCTCCATGTCTTTGATTAATTTATGCTCAATTGAATCTACTAAAGCAATCCAACTTGCTTCAATAATATCTGATGAAACTCCCACTGTTGTCCAATAGTCTTTTCCATCTGTCGACTCAATTAAAACCCTTACTTTAGAGGCGGTAGCTGCGCCTGTATCTAAAACTCGAACTTTATAATCAGTTAGATGTACTTCCCGTAACTCTGGATAAAACACCTCTAAAGCCTTCCGTAATGCTTTATCTAAAGCATGAACTGGACCCTCACCATCTGCAGCGGTAATCTCCTCTTTTCCGTCAACTGCTAGCTTAATCATGGCTGAAGAACTATGTCCAGCTGCGCTAGGTTGTTCACCAATTGTTCGAAACTGAATTAGTTCAAAAAAGGGTTTATATTTTCCTAGATATTTACGAACAAATAGCTCAAAGCTGCTTTCTGCTGCTTCAAATTGATAGCCCTGATGTTCTAATTCCTTTAAAGCGTGGACTAAACCATCAACTTCCTTGGAATCCTTAGTAAGATGCGGTGCTAGTTTAGAGATTTTCGCCAAAACAGTACTGCGTCCAGCTACTTCTGACATAAGAATTCGCCGTTGATTGCCAACTGCTTCAGGTGAAACATGTTCAAAAGATTTAGATGACTTATTAACTCCATCGATATGCATACCTGCTTTATGTGCAAAGGCACTGCGACCAACATAAGGATCACGTTCGTTTAATGTCACATTCGCAATTTCCGCGATTTGTCGAGCAGTAGAAGTCAGCTTAACCAACAAGTCCTCTGGCACACAATGATAGCCTTTTTTCAATTGTAAGTTTGGAATAATCGTACAAAGATTAGCATTACCACAACGTTCACCTAAACCATTAAAGGTACCCTGAACATGGGTTGCACCAGCTTCTACTGCCATGATTGAGTTAGCAATAGCCATACCCCCGTCATTGTGGGCATGAATACCAATTGTCACCGGGAATTTTTCCACTACTAGTTTGGTAATCTGATAAACATCTTGCGGAAAAGTGCCTCCATTTGTATCACAGAGACATAACACATCAGCTCCGCCAGCATGAGCTGCGGCTAAAGTTTCCAGAGCATATTCTGGATTATGCAAATAACCGTCAAAAAAATGCTCTGCATCATAAATAACTTCTTTACCTTGTGTTTTAAAAAAAGCTACTGTTTCCTGAATCATCCTTAAATTTTCTTCTAAAGTTGTGTTAATAATATCCGTTACATGGAAATCCCAACTCTTACCAAAAATCGCAACTGCCGGTGTATTAGCAGTTAAAAGAGATTGGACATTACGGTCATCTTCCACCGCAATGTCCCGTCTTCTAGTACTGCCAAAAGCTGTTAATTTAGCGTATTTTAAAGTTAACTTGCGCACCTCTTGAAAAAACTCTAATTCTTTTGGGTTAGAACCAGGGTTTCCAGCTTCAACATAGCTAATACCTAGCTCATCTAAAGCTTTAACTATTTTCAATTTGTCTGGAACAGAAAAGGAGATTCCCTCTGCTTGAGCTCCATCCCGTAAGGTGGAATCAAAAATCCAAACTTGTTTCACTACCTGATTCAACCTCCTTAATTAGCTTTAGTTCATCCATCATCTTATTAATCGCATTGAGATAGGCTAAAACACTCGCTTCTATAACATCCATACTTAAGCCACGACCATTATAATGTTTAGCACCTCTAGCGATTTTAATAGTAACCTCTCCTAATGCGTCCTTACCTTTAGTTACCGCCTGTAATGAAAAACTTTCCAAAGAGAAATCAAAACCAACAATTTTATCAATAGCTTTGAAGGCTGCATCAATCGGACCATCACCAGTTGATACTTCTTCAACTTCACGACCATGAGCTACTAAGCGAACCGCAGCAGTAGCGGTAATAGAATTTCCACTATTAATTACAAAACTTCTCAGTTTATATACTTCTGGAATACTAACAGCCTTTTGCTCCACTAGTGCTTCTAAATCCTCATCAGCCACAATTTTCTTTTTATCAGCTAGTTTTTTGAATTGTTCAAAGGCAATGTCTAATTGCTCTTTTGTCAAATTGTAACCAAGACTGATTAATCGATCTTCCACCGCATGTCGACCAGAATGTTTGCCAAGAACCATGCGGTTTTCTGTTAAGCCTATTGAGGCAGGAGTCATAATCTCATAGGTACTCTTATTAGCTAATACACCATGCTGATGAATGCCAGACTCATGAGCAAAGGCATTTGCTCCAACAATCGCTTTATTAGCCTGAACATGCGCACCGGTTAATGAGCTCACAAGCTTACTTGTACGATATATTTGAGGTGTAAAAATATTGGTTTTAGCTTGATAAAAATCATAGCGAGTAACTAAACCCATAACAATTTCCTCTAAAGCAGCATTTCCTGCTCGTTCGCCAATACCATTAATCGTACATTCCACCTGATGAACACCGGCTCTAATAGCTGCCAAAGAGTTAGCTACTGCTAAACCCAAATCATTATGACAGTGAACAGAAAGTTCCACCTGATCAATGTTTGGCACATTATTTTTTATGTTAGTAATTAGCTCAGCAAACTCCCAAGGTGTGGTATATCCTACTGTATCAGGAATATTAATTACCGTTGCTCCTGCATCAATAACTGCTTCAAAAACACGATACAAAAACTCTGGATCACTGCGAGTGGCATCTTCCGCAGAAAACTCTATATCCGAGCAATACTTCTTCGCATACTTGGTCATTTCAGTAGCTTGTTCTAAAACTTGGTCTGGGGTTTTACGCAATTTGTATTGCATATGAATATCTGAGGTTGCAATAAAGATATGGATGCGCGGGCTTTCTGCCTTGCGCACCGCTTCCCAAGCCAAATCAATATCTTTTGGTAAAGATCTTGCTAAACTTGCAATCGTACACTCTTTAACAGTTTCTGAAATAGCTTTAATAGCTGCTAAATCTCCAGGAGAGGCAATTGCAAAACCTGCCTCAATAATATCCACCTTAAGGCGTTCTAATTGTTTGGCTACCTCCAATTTTTCTTGTAAATTCATACTGCAACCTGGCGACTGCTCCCCATCACGTAGTGTAGTATCCAATATTTTTATCTGTGTAGCCACTGAAATCCCTCCTGTTATTGCTTAATCCAACTCATCATCTTCCGGAGTTCTTTACCTACTACTTCAATTTGATGTTCTGCTTCCATAGCTCTTCTCCGGTTAAAGGATGGTCGATTAGCTTGATTTTCTAAAATCCAGTTTTTCGCAAAAGTTCCATCTTGGATTTCACGGAGAACTTTGCGCATTTCATTTTTAGTTTCTTCGGTAATAATCCGCTTACCTACTGAATAGTCACCATATTCTGCTGTGTCACTAATGGAATAACGCATGTAGCTTAGACCACCTTGGTTAATCAAGTCTACAATCAGCTTTAATTCATGAAGACATTCAAAGTAAGCACTTTCTGGTTGATAACCTGCTTCGACTAAAACTTCAAATCCTGCTTTAATTAACTCACTAACGCCACCGCATAGAACAGTTTGCTCACCAAATAGGTCTGTTTCAGTTTCTTCTTTGAAAGTTGTTTCTAAAACTCCAGCACGAGCGCCACCAATTCCAGCAGCATAGGCTAAAGCTAAGTCCATAGCATTACCTGTCGCATCCTGGTAAACTGCCACTAAACATGGCACACCGCGACCTTCTTGATACTGACTTCGTACAGTGTGTCCAGGACCTTTTGGAGCAACCATAAATACGTTAACATCCTCTGGAGGAGTAATTTGACCAAAATGAATATTAAAGCCATGAGCAAACGCTAAGGATTTGCCTTTTGTTAAATTTGGAGCAATGCTTTCTTGGTATAAAGCTTTTTGCTTTTCATCATTAACTAAGATCATGATAATATCTGCTTGTTTAGCGGCTTCAGCAGCTACCGCTACTTTTAAACCAGCTTCCTCAGCTAATTTCCAAGACTTACTTCCTTCATATAATCCAACAATTACATTTACACCAGATTCATGTAAGTTTAAAGCATGAGCATGCCCTTGACTACCATAGCCAATTACTGCAACTGTCTTTCCTTGTAATAAAGATAAATCACAATCTGCTTCATAATACATTTTTGCCATTTCTAAAATCCTCCTAAATTTAATTGTTATTATTATTTGTAATACTTAGATCACCACGTTGAAGAGCTGTCAATCCTGTTCTGGCCATTTCAATAATGCCATAAGGCTTCATTAAATCAATAAAAGCTTGAATCTTTGGCTCGTCACCAGTGATCTCAATTGTCAATGATTTTGGAGCAATATCGATAATCTTTGCTCGGAAGATGTCGACGATGTCATTAATTGCTGCTCTAGTTTTATCATCGGCCGCTACTTTTACTAACACTAATTCACGGTAAACTGAGCTCTCTGAAGTTAATGAGACTACTTTAATCACATCTATTAGTTTATTAAGCTGCTTTTTGATCTGTTCTAAAGTACTATCATCACCCCGAACTACGATGGTCATCCGGGAAAATTGACTGTTCTCTGTTTCACCAACAGATAAACTATCAATATTATAGCCACGGCGACTAAATAGACCAGCCACTCTACTCAATACGCCTGATTGATTATCCACTAGAACAGAAATCACATGTCGGCTCATAACTCCACCCCTTCTTATCTTACTCAGTCATTAAATCTTCAATAGCTGCCCCTGGTGGGACAATCGGAAAGACTTTATCATTTTGATCTATTTCACAGTTAATTACCACAGGACCCTTCGCAGCCAAGGCTTGTTGTAAAACTGTATCTACATCGGCCTTGCTAGTTAGGTTAAAACCAACAGCACCGTATGCTTCAGCTAATTTTACAAAATCAGTGGCTCGATCTATAGATGACTGAGAAAATCTTTGATCATAAAATAAATCCTGCCACTGACGAACCATACCTAATGCGCGGTTATTCATAATTACCACGATAATTGGTAATTGGTATTCAACAGCAGTTGCCAATTCATTGCAATTCATCCGAAAACTGCCATCACCGGCAATATTAAAAACTCGCTTGTCGGGACGGCCAATTTGTGCTCCAATAGAAGCACCTAAACCATAACCCATAGTACCTAACCCGCCAGAGGAAATAAATGTCCGTGGATGATCAAATTTATAATATTGCGCTGCCCAAATCTGATGCTGTCCCACCTCAGTTGTAATCACTGCTTCTCCTTCTGTTAAAGCATAAATCCGCTCAATAATATAGTGAGGTTTTAAATTGGAATCATCTTTATACTGCAATGGAAACCGTAGTTTCCAATCCTCGATCTGTTTTTGCCACTCTGAAGTTTCGGGTAATTCCAGTTGAGCTAATTTTTCATTAAGTTTTTTTAAAGTACTTTTCAAATCACCAATAATGTAATGATAGGACTGAACATTTTTATTTATCTCAGCTGGATCGATATCAATATGAAGTATTTTGGCCTCTGGTGCAAATTTTTCTACATTACTTACTACCCGATCACTAAACCTTGCTCCCAAGGCAATTAGCAAATCACAACGAGTGGCAGCCAAGTTAGATGTTTTCGAACCATGCATCCCAATTAAACCGCAAAACAAGGGATGGGTACCAGGAAATCCACCTAAACCCATTAAACTAAGAGAAACAGGAGCATTTAATCGTTCAGCAAACTGACACAACTCTGCTGAGGCGCCAGACTGAATTACACCGCCACCAGCATAGATTAACGGACGTCTACTCTCCTTCAGCAGCTGGATAGCTCGAGTAATGGCTTGATCAGTTATAGTACCAGTTTTTCGCGTAATCTGATACGGTTTTGCTGATTGAAACTCTGTTTTTTGTGCTGTAATATCTTTAGGTATATCGATTAATACAGGGCCAGGTCGTCCTTCCTGAGCAATGTAAAAAGCTTTCCGTACAATTTCTGCCAGATCCTTAACATCTTTGACAATAAAGTTATGTTTAGTAATTGGCATTGTAATCCCAGCAATGTCTACCTCCTGGAAGCTATCTTTACCAAGCAAGGATAAAGGCACATTGCCTGTGATAGCAACCAGTGGAACTGAATCCATGTAGGCAGTAGCTATACCAGTGACTAAATTTGTTGCTCCAGGACCTGATGTTGCTAAACACACCCCAACTTTTCCTGTTGCTCGCGCATAGCCATCGGCAGCATGAGCAGCACCTTGCTCATGGGAAGGAAGAATATGCCGAATATTATTAGGATACTTTGCTAAAGCATCATAGATATTTAAAACTGCTCCCCCTGGATAGCCAAATATCGTATCTACTCCCTGTTCCATCAGACATTCAAGGAGTATCTCCGATCCTGTCAATTGCATGATCTCACCCCTACTTAGCTTTTAATACAGCACCTGTATTTGCTGAACTGACCATTCGAGCGTACCGTGCTAAATAACCATGTTGTACTTTTGGTACTGGTGGAGTCCAGTTCTCCCGTCTTTTAGCTAATTCTTCATCAGAAACAGCTAAATGAATTGTACCAGCAATCATATCGATTTCAATAATATCGCCTTCTTGTACAAAAGCAATTGGACCCCCTTCTGCCGCCTCTGGCGAAACATGGCCAATTGACGCCCCTCGAGTAGCACCGCTAAAGCGACCATCGGTAATTAGTGCGACATCTTTATCTAAACCCATACCGGCTAAGGCTGATGTTGGCGCTAACATTTCGCGCATACCAGGACCACCTTTTGGCCCTTCATAGCGAATGACAACAATATCACCTTTATTAATCTTGCCGCCTAAAATTGCTGCTGAAACTTGTTCTTCTGATTCAAATACTCTGGCTGGACCACGATGTCTTAACATTTCTTCTGCCACTGCTGACCGTTTAACCACACAGCCATCTGGTGCTAAATTACCTCTTAATACTGCGATTCCACCGGTTTCACTATACGGATTATCAACTGGGCGAATCACTTTTGGATTACGATTAACTACGCCTTTTAGGTTGTCGGCGATGCTTTTACCAGTAACAGTAGGTAAACTTAAATCTAACAAGTCCTTCCGACTTAATTCCGCCATTACTGCCTGAACACCACCGGCAAAATATAAATCTTCAATATGATCTGATCCGGCAGGACTGAGTTTACATAAGTTTGGCGTTTTACTGCTAATCTCATTTACTAAATCTAAATCTAAGGTAATACCAACTTCATGAGCAATAGCTGGTAAATGTAAAATACTGTTAGTACTACAGCCTAGCGCCATATCTACAGTTAAAGCGTTTTTAAATGCTGCATCAGTCATAATATCTCGCGGTTTAAGATCAGCCTTTAACAATTTCATAACTGCTAAACCTGCTTCTTTAGCTAAACGAATTCGTTCGGCATATACTGCAGGAATTGTACCGTTGCCAGGTAAACCCATGCCTAATACTTCAGTTAAGCAGTTCATGCTATTAGCCGTAAACATACCAGAACAAGAACCACAACTAGGACAAGCGGCGTTTTCAGCAGCTAATAATTCTACTTCAGATAATCTACCAGCTTTAACAGAACCAACTGCCTCAAACATATTCGATAAACTAAGAGCCGGTGAATTATGATCCATATTACCAGCCAGCATAGGACCGCCACTTACTAAAATCGTCGGTATATTTAAACGACCGGCGGCCATTAACATTCCTGGTACAACTTTATCGCAATTTGGAATCAAAACTAAAGCATCAAATCCATGAGCCATAGCCATAATCTCAATTGAGTCAGCAATTACTTCACGACTGGCTAGAGAATAATGCATACCAATATGTCCCATAGCAATGCCATCGCAAACTGCAATACAAGGGAATTCCATAGGAGTTCCACCGCCCATGCGAACGCCTGCTTTAACCGCTTCCGCAATTTGATCTAGATGAATATGGCCAGGGACAACTTCATTTTGGGCGTTTACGATTCCTACCAAGGGAGCAGCAATCTCTTGATCCGTATAGCCCATTGCTTTAAATAATGAACGATGAGGTGCTCTTTCTAAGCCTTTTTTAACAATATCACTTCGCATTATATTTCCTCCCAATTACCTAGAAATCAACTAAGGGTTATTTTACAAAAAACATAATTAAAGATTTGTTTTTTGACGTTTACCTGCTCTTAGCAAGTCAAAAATAATGAATTTCGTCAAAGGTTGAGCATTTAACTGATGAAGATTCTCCTTTTTAGAGGAAATTCCTTCTTAAATATTGTAAGGAATTTGAAAAAATGAGGGAAAAACTAAAATTACAGGAGAATCTCCATTGCTTATCTAAGTAATAATAAAAAAATACTACTACTTGGAGGGGTATTATGAAGAACGTTGTCTTCGTTGTTGCCGAGCGAGAGTTCCGCGACGAGGAGTATCGAGAACCAAAAGATATCCTTACCGAAGCCGGTTTTAATGTGATTACTGCTTCAACGGTTACTAATGAAATAGAAGGTAAATTAGGCTTAAAGATTACTCCAGATATTAATGTTAAAGATATTAACGTAGACGAAATTGATGCATTAATTTTTATCGGTGGCGGCGGTTCCGCTCAATATTTTGAAGACCCATTAGCTCATGATTTAGCGAACCAGATAGCTAAGCAAAACAAAGTAGTAGGTGCAATTTGCATTGCTCCAGTAATCTTGGCTAACGCTGGTTTGCTCAAGGGTAAAAAAGCCACTGTTTTTCCAGATGGAATTGAAGTACTGGATAAAAATGGCGCAACTTATACTGGCAATGCTGTAGAAATTGATGATAATATTATTACCGGTAATGGCCCAACTGCTGCGACAGAATTTGGTAATGCTTTAGTTAAACTTCTATCCCAATAAAATAAACGCAATGGTCATGGCTTTGACCATTGCGTTTTGCTTATATCTGCTTATCTGCCTATCTGTTCTAAAGCCCGTTGAATTGCAGCCTTTAATTCATCATTTTCTGCTTTAACCAATTTACCTTCTAATTGTTGTTTGGCACTTGCTGCCTCAGAACCAATTGCTCCAAGAATCCGCACATAGTAAAAGTCTGTCTCTTGTGAATTACTACTTGCCAACCTACTTATAAAAAACTCTACTACACTAGGTTCAATTTTTCCAGACTCAACAAATACTCGTGCTAATCGCCATTGAGCATCTTCAGGCAACTTCTCCACCGCTTTTACAAGCTGAGATACATAATTTTTGGCTAACCCACCGGCTTTTTCCAAACCGGCAACAGCTGCTTTAGTTAAATCTGACTCTACTTCAGCATTTACTAAAAGCTCAACAAATAGTTGGATTGCCTGAGGATCAGTCGGTGCAATTATTGATAATGCTTGAGCTGCCACAATCTGATTATTAATGCTTTCATTGCTATTTTTTAGGCATTCAACTAATTGATCAGCTACCGAATAGGGTGCTGCCTCAGCAAAAATACCTAAACCTCTTGCTAACTGAGCCATTCTTAAATAACTTCGATAGGCCACACTACGATGAGCCTGCTCACTAAGTAAATCTAAAATTGCTGCTCTAGTCAAGTCATCTTGTTCCACATATACCATAGCTATCACATAAGCCACTCGCTGGACAACTTCGGGTCTATCTGGCGCAAAATCTAAATTGTTTAATAACTGAGCAACTATCTCTACTCGATTATGACTAGAAGCTGAGATTAGGCTAGCCACCCCAAAGTGATAATCAATGTCCTCAACTAGTAATTCTGCTGCCAATTCACCGATGGATAAATTGTCGAACTTAACTAATGCTTTCACCGCAGCCTCACGAACTTTAGGGCCAAATCCTAGCCCAAGCTTTAATGTTGGGATCGCTTCCTCTAACTTCATTCGATCTAAAACATAAATAACATTTAAATGATTAGGATAATCCGGATCTAACAGTGCTTCAGTCAATGCTGGAATTGCATCTCTGCCCATTCTTTGTAATGTCATTGAGGCCCTAAAATCATTCTGCCCTAATTTTTCAATCAACTCATTGATGTCGTTTTGAGCAAACACTGCGCTGGTAATTATTAGCAAACTGGTTAGCAAAACTACCGTTATAGACAGCTGAACTTTAAATTGCAAATTAGTCACTCCTAAATTGACCATTTCATTTTATGGCCATAATTCATGTTCCTCGGTTAAAGCGTTAAGATATTTTTCTAAATTCGTATAACCATCGCCAGTGTGATCATCATTTCGATCTGCTGGATTATATGGATCTAATCCATAATAAATTTCCCACATATCAGGCATACCATCTCGATCACTATCAACAGGAGCTAAGACCGAATTCATAATAGGAAAACCGCCTACTTCACTTTGTCTTAAAATAATATCACCAGTACCATTAATCACATCAGTTATAATTCTTTGATCAACAGCATCCCTTTTTGGCAAGCTAGCACCAGCATGGGCTAAAACTATTTCATAAGCTTCCTCTGCACTATGAAGAGTTAGTGGCGGAGTAGCAAAAGGCTCACTCATTTTTACAGCCGACTTGGTTACCCCCTTCCAATTATCCTGGTTGACTGCAGGTGAACCTTCAACAATATTACCAGTTAAGTATATCCGCACATCATTACCATCAGGTTCAATAAGCATACTTCTTACACTGCTATAAGTAGCTGGACCTGGTTTTAAGTAATTTGCCACCATGTTAATCCGTCCTTGAGAACCAGTATAAACACTTCGTTCTCGCCAGTTATAGATCACGTTATTGGAAAAATCAACCGTATCACCTAAATATGCAAGTTTTGGATGACGTGTCTTATTTGAATATATTAAGTTATGATGATATGATGCTCGTGGTCCCCATAAGCCAACAGCAGAGTGATTCACATAATTAAGCCCTTCACCAATCATACTGTATTGTATAGTAATGTTTTGATTATCATAGGTTGATAATACTTCATCATTACCCCAACTAACCGAAATATGATCCAAGATTACATCACTAACATAACGATCAATATTTAATGCATCAGAACCAGTTAATCCAGTTCTTTCGCCTAATCTAAAACGCAGATAGCGGACTATATTATTGCCGCCTATTACTGTTGGATAATCCGCTACAGTAATTCCATCGCCAGGAGCTGTTTGACCTGCAATGGTAATATTAGCCGCAGTTTTTAGTTGACTGCGCATCTCAATAGTACCTGACACCTCAAAAACTATAGTTCGATTAGGTTTACTTACCCCATCACGTAATGAACCAGGGCCAGCATTATTAATATTCGTTACAATATAAACCTCTCCGCCACGACCTCCACTAGCATAAGCCCCACGACCTTCAGCACCTGGAAAAGCTGGAATTTTGTCAGTTACAGACTGAAGATCAGGTAAGGCTTTGACTAAGTCAACGACTACAGCTTGATTAGGTGCGATTTTAGCTAAAGCCTTAAGAATCGAATCGCTTAAATTAGGTGTCCGTTCCATCTGATCCATTAAAATAGGAACAAAATCAATCGCTTTATTACCTATAGCTCCTAATAATTGAATTCCATAAAACCTTAAAGATTGATCCTGGTTGTCTAATAACTTAACTATATCCTCAATAATCGGCAAATCATTACGGGCGCCAATTACAAATAAACTAGCTAAACGCCATCTCATGGCTGGCTCTAACTCTGGAACTAAACTAATTAAAGTCTGAACATGTTCACCAACAGCTAAACCAGCTTTTTCCAGACTACGAATGGCTGACCATTTTACTTCCGATTCAATGTCAGCTTCAAGTAATACTGTCATAAAAGCTTCAAGGGTTTCATCTGAAGCAGGTACAATTTGTTCCAAAGCTCGAGCAGCTAAAATCCGATTATGCATGTCTTCATTTTGTTCTAGTAAAACAGTAATTAAATAAGGGACAAAATCCGACAATGAAAATCGATCCGCTTGCTCTGTTACCCGCACCAAATCGGTAAAACGCCCAATAGTTCTTAAAGCTATCCGCCGATTACCATAATTTTGGTGATTTACTTGTTTGATTAGGAAACTAAACAGCTGTTGATTAACATCAATTTTTTCATCCTTAACCTCTTCACTCTGTTCAGCCGCTTTTTGCTGAGCAGCTAAGGCAGCCAAAATCATTTCCCGGGTAATTGGTTTTGGTGGTTCAACTACCGTTTTATCTTCAATTATAAACCTAGCTAAAAAATCCGCTAGATTATCAATCGTAGAACTGTCCTCGGGGTTCGTCGCCAAGATAGCAAATACTTCATCCAAAATGGCAATAATGTCTTGCTCTTTTTGTAAAAGTTTGCGAAACATTTCTAACTGAGCAGCTTGATAGTCTACTTGATCTTGTAATAACTCCACTGTTAGTATTGATACTGATAACTCAGGAATATTTAATAAAGCTTCGATAGCTTCATCTCTAATAGTCTGTTCCATAATCAAACCACGTTTTAAAGCAGGAACAGTCTCAATATGATTCATAGCCGCTAAAACTTTAATTACATTCGTTCGCTGACGAATATAGGCATGGAAAGGCCACTTTTTATCCAGAGCATCTTCCAATTCTGGTACAATGTCAACGCCTTTCTTGACCAATTCATCAAAAGCTTGAGGGTTATCAACACCTAACAAGTCAATTAAACGATTAACACTTAAGTTCTGAGCCAAAACGGTATGCGAAAAGCCAATTGTAATCAGAAGAACAATTAAGAACCGGCAAATATGTACTTTACATTTAGACATGACACC
>JAAYMV010000104.1 GCA_012521185.1 Bacillota bacterium | reverse complement strand
CAGCTTCTTCGATTCGACCAGCTACAGGCGGATATGTCTTAAAGTAATTTGACATTCTTTCGCTAGTCCAGGAAACGATCGTTACGGTTTCACCGCCAAAATCATAACTGCCTGCTGGTTTAAAACCTAAATCCGTCAAGTCAAATGCAGCACTTAAACCCGAAAACAGCAATACCAAACTCAGTACTAACGCTAACATAAACATGGTTTTCTGACTTTCATCTGCCTGACCTCCCGTTATATTGTGTGAAAAACAAACATTGGACTTAATAAATATTATACTAAATTTTCGTTAATAGTACTGGTCATTTTTTTGTGATTTATTGACAAAACTTGGTGTTTGTTAAGGTTTTTAAATTAATTTTAAGGGCAAGCTATTCTTGAGGTGAGAATGATTGCTACCTGACTACATAATAGTTTTTATCCGATCTATAATGGCTTTTTTCACTTTACTAATCCTAACGCGAATATTAGGCAAAAAACAGGTTAGTCAATTAACCTTCTTTGAGTATGTTTTAGGTATTACTATTGGTTCTACAGCTGCCAATATGAGTACAAATTTATCAACTAGACCATTTTTGGAGTTTGTCGGCCTACTAACCTGGACATTTTTTGTTTTAATTCTTGAAGTCTTAGCCTTAAAAAACAGAAAGCTGGCTAAATTGGCTGATGGAGAACCAACTATTCTAATCGAAAACGGCAAGATCATGGAAGATAAGCTAGCTGCTACCTTCTATCGCTTTGATGATTTAATGAAAGACTTGAGAAAAAAGAATGTCTTTAATATTTCAGATGTAGAATTCGCCATTTTAGAAACAGATGGTTCTCTATCGGTATTAACCAAATCACAAGCTCAACCGGTCACGCCAAGAGACTTACAAATACCCACCGCTTATAAAGGACTCGATATCGAGCTAATTCAAGACGGACAAATTATCCAGCAAAATCTGGAACAAATCAACTTAGATCAGAATTGGCTCTTAGCCGAATTAGACAAACGAGGGCTTGCTTTAGAAAAAATTGCTTATGGTAGTATTGATACTAAAGGAGTACTTTATCTCGATCTATACGACGACCAAGGCATCGATATTGTTGATCCAAGTGATTACGAAGGACCAAATTAGTGAGGGAAGAAGATGAACCGACAAACAGATCTGATCCAAAAGATAGTTGTCCATGTGATACCTTTGATCACCCTGTTGCTCTTCGCTGTAATTCTAACCAGTGGCTCTTATCTTAAGAAGCTGCCTGAAGGTCAACGGATTCAAAGCGCCTTAAATGAATTACAAGAGTTGATCAACCAGGAGTCATGGAACGAAGCTTTAGTTCACGCGGAACAGCTTGCTAGCGAATGGAATAAGCTGAATCCTAAACTACAAATAAGTGTGGTAGATCAAGAATTAATCGAGTTTACTAACCGTACTCAACGACTCCAAGCTTATTTAAGAGCTCAAGAACTAGGATCTGCGTTAGCAGAAATTAATACTTTATGCTATCTTTGGCAACGATTAGGTAAAAATTAAGGAGACCCTTAAAGGATCTCCAGATTTACTTTCTACCCGCCTACGGTTTGAATTTAAACCAAGCAAAATCAAAATTAGATCCTGGCAGAAAAATAAAAGTTACTTGTTGTTTGCCAGTTATCTGTTCAATCATGAACTCTCGTTCGACATATTCATTTGATTGATTAAACTCAATAAGCTGATTAATTTCTCCTACTGAACTACTAAAACGAACTTGAATAGTATTATCGATGACTGCTCGGCCACAAATTATTAGTTTAGTAGCTCCTTGTTCGGTAAAATCAAAATCTCTAAACTCTAAGGAAACGTTATTTCCAATGCCTTCCACACTTGCTTCCGTAATTGTAAAAGTATCACCATAAATCTGATCGCATTGATTGGCAAAGTTTAGGAGAAAAGCACGATTTTGCTGAGCAAAGGAAAACCCTTTGAAGTGTAACTTATCATAAAACACAAAGTAAAGAGAAGTTACACCTGTTAATCTTTTCGCTAAACGATACGTTTCCGCTTGATAAACATTCCATTT
>JAAYMV010000015.1 GCA_012521185.1 Bacillota bacterium | reverse complement strand
TACTGCGCGCACACTTCGATATAGATACCATAAGTCTTTGCCGCCAGCTCTTTATCCATGGGCCTTAGCAAGATTATATAAGCGTGCTATTGGACAAGAATTGAATTTGAAACACCCCAGAACATTTACTGAGAAAATGCAATGGGTAAAGCTATATGATCATAATCCGCTAAAAACGCAGCTTGCAGATAAGTATTTGGTTAGAGAATGGATAATTGATAGGATAGGGGAAGAATATCTTGTACCCTTACTAGGTGTATGGGATAGTTTTGATGAGATAGATTTTGACTTATTACCGAACCAATTTGTTTTAAAAGCTAACCATGCTTCTGGAATGAATATTATAGTTACTGACAAAAGTAGATTAGACATGTATGATGCTAAAGAAAAATTTGATAAATGGCTAAAGATTAATCATGCATACATCTCGTTTGAGTTACATTATCGGAACATAGTTCCTAAAATAATCGCTGAGGAGTATCTGAGATTTAATGTAAATGAGCCAGAGGATTATAAGTTTATTTGTTTTGATGGAGAACCAAAATACTGTTGGATTGATGTTAATCGGTATACAGATCATCGCAGAAATGTTTATGATATGAATTGGAGATTACAAGAATGGCAATACAAAAACGTTAAACACACTGATAATCCTGTACCCAAACCATTAAATTTTGAATTAATGATTGAATTGACAAAAAAATTAGCCAGCGGATTTTCCCATGTACGAGTCGATTGGTATAATCTTCAAGGGAGAATTTATTTTAGTGAAATGACTTTTACAAGTACTAGTGGTTTTGCGCGAATATATCCTTCAAAATATGATGTTTTATTAGGCGACATGTGGAAACTCCCTATTAACAAATTAAAATAATTTAAGTTTTAATAGGTGACAAGAAGCTTAAAATATACAATCTAAATAGCAGGTTTAGGTACAGCAGTATTGAATTGTTTTAGGCTAATTTGTTGTAGGTAGCTTTGTGGCATTACATGAAATTACCAACATTTGTTATTTAAAAGACAGAAAAATATGTGCCATACGTAATATTTAATCTTGATTTATAAGCTTAAGGAGATAAATCTAGTAATATCAAGTAGGTGATTTCCATGGTTAATAAAAAAGAAGTTTTAGAGGCAAAGGTAGTTGCTAATCGTGTGTTAGATTTATTGGACGATGTGGAAAAACAACTTAAGAGTGCTAAGAGTTGGGGTGTTGTAGATTTACTGGGTGGAGGATTTTTATCGAGTGTAATCAAGCACAGTAAAATCGATAAAGCTGAGTCTCTATTTCGTAAGGTACACAGAGAGTTAGTGCAACTGCAAAAAGAATTAGGCGATATTAATTTATCACTTGATGATTCTAGTTTTAGAATTAGAGATTTTGACCGGTTTTTAGATATTGTTTTTGATAACGTGATCTCTGATTGGATGACTCAAAGTCGAGTTAATGAGAGTCTAAGAGAAGTTGAGCGACTTAGATACGAAATACAGCAGGTATTTGAGACGTTGGGGAAACTCGAGAAAGAAGTTTGAATCCATAAGGTGTAGCTATAGTGACAGCTACATCTTTTTTATATAATGAAATTTAAATTTGTCTAGTGCTCAATGAATTAAAGTGAAATTATCTGCATTAAGTTAGTAGAAAAATTTAAATGATCTGTACATGGGAATGTAGTATCTTTTGTTCAAGGATTCTTTTTTAAAAACAAGAATATACTGGGCGAAGACTGCATTGCCTTTTTATAAGCTAAGACAGGTATGTATTTATCTGAAGAAGATTAGGTTGGGTATGTCTGTTGTTTATTTACCTCCCCACCATGCCATAAAAGATCATGGTGGGATGGTTTCACACTTGCACTACAATTAAATTACCAGATTCATATCTTTTAAGTCCCTTATAGAAAACCCAACGGGCAAAGAGAGCAAGGGCTAGGCTGTATATTGGTACAATGACTATTCCGTAGGATTGCCATCCACTGATAATTCCTACTGGAATATAAGAAACGAAGGCTGCTGGAATTATTCCATAGAGAATAATTCGGACAGAGGCGGAGAAGATTCCCTCTGGATAAAGGGAAAAGCTTAATAATGCTTCGTAAAGCTGGCTAGCTAATCCGCTACTATGACCTAACCAGAAGCTGAGGGAATGAGCTAAAATAGCAAAACTGGTCATTACTAATCCACCAGTGAAAAAGAATATTGGAAACCAGATTAGTTTAGATAAATCTCCATCAATAGCGATCCAGAATACTAAGATAGAAAAAATTAAATCTCCCCAGGCACTAGCTGATGATCTAGAAATTAAAACATGTAATAACGTTGGCTTGGGCAGTGCTAAATAATAATCTAAATGTCCATTAGCTATCATATTACTAATCTGAAATGAACCGCCGAATAATAAGGCTTGGCAAGCAAAGGAACCGCTGGCAAGGGCATAGAGTAAAAGAACATTAGTAAAGTTCCAACCATTGATTGCATCAATTTTATCGAATAGTATCCACCAGAAGAATAGCAGCATTGCGTTATTAAGTATCATAAAGAGTACCTGGTTTATAAATGAACCTCGATATTCCATAGCTGCTTGTAAATTAGTTTTTAGATAGATACCAATAAAGCTAAATAGTTTCTTAGCCGCCGTTAACATTGATTCTTTTCACTCCTTTGCGATACATGGTAGCTACGATAGTGCTTAGCAGAACGACCCAGATTACTTGCCCGGTAAGCATTTGTCGGAAAAATTGATGATCAAAGGAAATAGCCAATCTAGCTGGTGCTGATACTCCATAGCGTAAGGGCAAGATATAGGAGATCAGTCGCAAAGCCTCTGGATAAGCTTCCACTGGAACAAACAATCCACCAAAGATAAATGTCATTTTACTGAAAATCCAAAGAAAAGGTGTGTTATCTTCTAGCCAAAAGGCTAATAAGGCTAAAGCAAAGTATAATAAAAACATAATAGTTACAGCTAGAAAAAGTCCAAGCATCCACCAGCCTAGGAATTGCCATTGAATTTCTATCGAACCCATCATTAGATAAGCAAAAGTACCACCGATTGCTAGATTAGTTATAAACCGTACTACAAACTCACCGCAATGAGAAAAGAAGTAGTATAGCGGATAAGAATAAGGACGGGTCAGTTTATAAGCAATATCACCAGATTTTACTTCTTGGTTAATTGCTCTGTGAGTACTTGGAGTGGATAAGGCAATTACTTCTGTGAATACCATGTACCAAAGCATTTGCACTTTATTAAAACCAGCAATTTGACCATTTTGTAAAATGGTTTGCCATAGCTGAGCAAAGATAAACAGTATCAGTAATAAGAATAGGCTGCTGGCGAGATGATCACTTAAATAAGCAAGTCTATTAGTTAAACTTATTTCAGCAATTTTAAGATACTTATTAATGGACTTGCGTCTAACCGATAGCATTCAGAACACCTTCTTTATCAGGTTGACGATAGATGTTTTCGATAATTTCCTCCATTGTCGGATCTTCGATACTAATATCTGCTACTCTAGCTTGCTGCATTAAGTCAGTTAATACTTGTTCGATTTTAACTTCATTGGTATTGATCCGAAACTTAATTCCTTTATCAGTATGTTTGATTACTTCCGCTCCCTTTAGTTTTAAGTTTGGATTCGGTTCAGCAAATTTGACCTTAACAATCTTCCAACTTAAATAGTTATGGCGTAAATGAGATGTAGCCGCATCTAAAATGATATCTCCATGATTAATTACAATTACTCGTTTGCATAATTGTTCAATATCCCCAGCATCATGTGAGGTGAGAAAGATGGTCGTTCCTTCTTCTTGATTTACGCGCTTAATTAACTCTCTAATCTTAACCTTTACTACTACATCAAGTCCGATAGTTGGTTCATCAAGGAAAATAACCTTAGGTTGATGCAAAATGCAGGCCGCTAGCTCACAACGCATCCGCTGGCCTAAGGAAAGCTTCCTAACTGGTGTTTTTATAAATTCAGCTAACTCAAATAACTCAATTAGTTCATTAATTCGCCTGTTATAAGTCCTATATTCAAGTTCGTAAACACTAGCTAACAAGCGAAAACTATCTAAGGCAGGCAAATGATACCATAATTGGGATTTTTGCCCGAATACTGAGCCAATTGAAAAGGCTAGTTTTTGTCGTGCTTCCCAAGGTACTAAATCTAAAACACGAGCTTTGCCACTAGTAGGGTACAAAATACCAGTCAACATTTTGATTGTAGTACTTTTACCAGCACCATTGGGACCAATAAAGGCCAGTAATTCTCCGGAGTCTACGGCAAAAGAGATTTTCTTAACTGCTTCAACTTCTTTGATTGAAGGACGAAAAACAGAACGAATACTGCCTCGTAAACCAGGCTCTTTTTCTTTTACTAAAAATGACTTGTGCAATTGTTCCACTTCGATTACCGACACCATTTAAACCTCCTTCTGAAATGTATTTCAAAGAACTTACCATAATTTGAATTTACTGTCAAGAGGCGATATAATGTTGCTACTTAGTAGGGTAGGAGAGGATGAAGAGCGATGGCTGAACAAAAATCGGTTTTAGCCTTACTTTATGATTTTGATAAAACTCTTTGTACCAAAGATATGCAAGAATATACTTTTATTCCACGAGTAGGCATGAAGCCAGAAGAATTTTGGGCTGAGTCTAATGGATTAGCTGAAAAAAGGAAAATGGATCGGATTTTAGCTTATATGTATTTAATGCTTAGAACAGCAGATCTTGCTGGGCTACCGATTAGAAGGGAAGATTTTGTTGCCCTGGGGAAGGATTTAGAGTTCTTTCCTGGTGTAGAAGATTGGTTTACTCGCATTAATAAAATCGGGGCAGAAATGAATATGGAGGTAGAGCATTATATTATTTCTTCAGGATTAAGAGAGATAATCGAGGGTTCTAAAATCTATCAGTATTTTCGGGAAGTCTTTGCCTGTGAATTTTTATATGATGCCAATGGTGTAGCTCGCTGGCCGAAAAATGCGGTAAACTATACAACTAAAACCCAGTTTCTTTTTAGAATTAATAAGGGTGTACTAGATATTTCTGATGATCAAACTTTAAATCAATATACTCCAGAAGATGATCGACCAATTCCCTTTAGAAACATGGTTTATATTGGTGATGGTTTTACTGATGTGCCTTGTATGAAGTTAGTGAAAGTAAATGGCGGTTATTCTATTGCTGTTTATAAACCTGGTGAAAAGCAAAAAGTTGAAGAGTTACTGCTGCATAATAGAGTTGACTTTCTAGTTCCCGCCGATTACCGGGAAAGCAGTGAGTTAGATCTGTTGATGCGGGATATTATTCGTAAGATAAGTCTAGTGGACAGTTTAAAGCGGAAGAGTAAGCTGCAAATGGATGAGATAGTGGAGTAGCCAAGAAAGTATCACTGTTGATCCTTTGGAAACCCTGCTGTATAGTCTGCTTGCTGTTCAATCTATTGATCTGGTAACATGCCCCTGACTTTAGCTCTTTAGCAAGTCAGGGGCATGTTTCTTTAAATGTTATCTATCATACCATTGTGCCTGTATAGAATAAAGCCGGGCATACTCACCATTGTTGGAAAGTAACTCGTCGTGTGTTCCATCTTCCACGATTTGGCCATCTTTGAATACCACAACCCTGTCTGCAAGTGATGCCACACTTATTCTATGGGTAACCATAATCACCGTTTTTCCTTCCGTCATGGCGATGTATTTGTTGAACACCTCGGTTTCAGCCAGAGGGTCTAAATTACTGGTTGGCTCGTCAAGGATCATAAAATCCCGATTACGATAATAGGCACGGGCAATTCCTAGTTTCTGCCATTGTCCACCAGATAGTTCCGTTCCTCCGATATCTTTTCCGAGCATGGCGTTTTTATCTGCACCATCAAAGTTGGCAAAGACTAGAGCTGAATCAATCAAAGTGTCATCTCGTGCTTTATCTACATCACCAAGGAAGACATTGTCGGCTATGGTGAAAGTATTAAACCGTGCTGGTTGCTGAAAAATACATGCCATAGAATTATATCTGTTTACAAAATCGAACTCCTGAGCATTTCTACCGTTAATTAATAAATCTCCGCTTGCCGGTTCCAGCATTCCGGTTAAGAGCTTAATAAAAGTTGTTTTGCCAGCACCATTCTCTCCGACAAAAGCAACCTTTTCCCCTTTGTTTATTTTAAAGTTAACATTTTTAATGCGGTACTGGTCAGTTAATGGATAACGATAAGAGATATTTCGAGTTTCTATACAATCAATATCTAAAACAGCTTTATTATCCCCTATAGTTGATAGCTGTTCATCCAAGTCAATAAACTCAAAAAACTGTGCTGCTTCATGTTTCTTTGATATAAAGTTTGCTAGGGAGTTAAACAGTCGTGATGTATTATGTATTAGGGTTTCAATCAGGACAAAAACTGCTCCTAAAGCACCTATGGAAAGCTTACCTTGGGTTAATAGGATAATAGCGAAAACGTTAGCTATGATACTAGTCACGTTATATATGAAACCACTCACTGTTCCCAGGAGAAACACATTGATTTGGTTTTTCTTTTCTTTGACTACATAGTCATCGGCAAGGGTTTTCCATTTGGCAAAGAAAAAATCAAACAGGTTCAAGGCCTTTACTTCTTTAGCCGAACTACCAAGTAACACGCCTTGATAGTATCCTGCTTGGCGCAGTATTTGTTCATTGTCCCGAACAAACTTAAAGTTAAGTCTGTTGCCAAGATAGGTTGTGTAAAGTGTAGGAATTGGAGCAATTAAGACGATCAGACATAATAGTGGATGGAAAATATAAAGTGAAGCCGCCACCATAATCACTGATACCAGTTGGGATATGATCACATATCCTTCGATTATTACACCCCTTTGAAGTGAACTCCATTCGCCACCCATGGCACTGAAACTACGATTGATAATGTCGTTTATTCTTGGAACTTCCATGTAATCTGGGTAAAGTCTAGATATTTTTCTAAATAGCTGTGCCTGAAACTTCTCTTGCAAGCGATGATCTTGGACTTTAGATAAGCGTTCAATATCTTCACCACCATATAAATAGCGATAGATTAGGCTACTTAAAAACCTTAAGGTCCAATATACAATCACTAAACCAAACAGGGAAATTAGTTGAGAAGTATGTAACATACCACTTGCTGATAAAGTATTAGCATTATCAATATACCTTCCCCATAAAAATGCTATTATTGGCTGTATGAGACTTAAAATGATCGCTAGTCCTAAGAAAATAGCACAGATCAGTTTTGCCGATGAAAAAACATAGCGGAACAGTCGTGTTAAATACCATAGTTTAGGAGGATTCTCTTTTAAAATATCTTTTTCGAATAAAGCAGTGCGATCATCGAATCTAATATCGTAGGCCGACGCTAATTGTTTAGGCATTTGCAGCTTCCCCCTTTCCATTTTGCTGATACCATTGTTTCTGGGCATTGAACATCCGGGAATATATTCCACCCATCTGTAATAACTCTTGATGTGTTCCTGATTCGGCAATTTTACCATCGTGGATTACAAAAATTCTATCTGTGATCATTGTAGAACCTAGTCGGTGCGTTATAAACACAGCAGTTTTGTTTTCTACCAAACTAGCAAACTCGTAGTATAGTTCTGCTTCAGCAATAGGATCAAGTTGAGATGTTGGTTCGTCTAGTAGTAGAATTGGTTTATCACCCATAAATGCACGAGCAATAGCTATTCTCTGCCATTGACCACCGGATAAATCAACTCCTCCATCAAAGTCCCTGCCTAATAGTGTGTCAAATTCCTTTTCATAGTTTGTTGCAAAATCATGGACTTTGCCTTTGATGGCAGCTTGTTTAATTTTCTCTTCGTTTGCGATTGAATCGATATCGCCAATACCAATATTCTCTTTTAAAGTAATACTAAATCTTGTAAAGTCCTGAAAAACAGGACCAAAGATCTTTGTACGTATACTTAAAGGATAGTCGTTTAAGTTTTTTCCGCCAACAAGTATTTCGCCTTGATCAGGGGTAAACAAGCCAAGTAATAGCTTGATCATCGTCGTCTTACCCTCACCATTTTCACCTACGATAGAAGCCTTTTCACCCTGATTAATTTTGAAGGTCAAACCTTTCAGTATATATCTCTCAGTTCCGGGGTATTTAAACCAAACATCTCTAAACTCAATGTCAAATTTGGCAGGCAGTTCTTTTTCCGTTCCTTCTGCTTCATCTGATAGATTAAAAAAGCGATCATAGTATTCGTAGGAGTTGATATGGAATCCCGACCACTTAAAAAAGCCACCAACGTTATTTAAGTTTCCATACAGTCCTCCAAAAACTAAACTGGTCATAGAGATAAATAAGCCAACTGAGATTTGACCATTTACAAACAAAACTAGCAAAATGATGGCGTTAGCGATGGCGCCGAATTTAACAATGTTGCCACCTAAAAGTATTTTTCTGAGGTTTTTGAAGTAATATCTTTCATAGTCGCGATTTCTTTCGTTTAGTCTAGCTTGATAGGTATCAATTAAATAATCGTAATTCCCATAGGCTTTTAACTCACTTACAAAACCCCTAGATCTTAAGTATCCACCTAAGGTACTGTATTTGCGTTCCTTTTTCCAATAGGTCTCCAGTTCTGTATAAATGTTATAGTTTGTTTTCGACGAGATATAGGTTTCCAGGAAAAATGGGATTAAAACTGTCAGTAAAAGCCACCATCTGATGCTGAAGATATAGGCAAGGGAACCAATGCTTGCAATAAAGGAGCTTCCACGCGAAAAGACATACATTGGCCACAAATGTCTGGCTGAATTTTCTGCTCTGCGATATGCCTTGTCAATGATTTCTGCTGAAGCTTCGTTCTCAAAATGTTCATATTTCATCGTCTTTAGCTTCTTTAACATGCGAGATTTATATGCTGTTCTAAGTATTAAAAGGGAACGTGGTTCAACATAAGCATAGATGAATCCATTAATAATAGAGGGGATAATAGCTAAGGCTACAAATAAGATTAGGAAAATGGAGTACTCTGAAAAAGGCAACTCACTTCGTGCAACAGCTATTCCACCGTCAAAAACATTCTGATTTACATAAATGCTTAGTGGAGTGATTAAGCCAGAGAAAATTGTGCAAATGAAGGTTATCACAACCATCACAGGCGCTTCGGAATAAATGATGCTAATCAGGTCTTTATAGGCCAGCAAAATTCGTTTCATATTGAATCGACACACCTTTCCTTGATTAGGATGCTGTTGCACTGTTTGCTAACTTGTAAACTTTCACCAAAATTACAACATTATTTTAATGATACTCGTAAATATATAAATATGCAATGTAATAATTGAGTTTTGTAATTCAAGGACTGATATGATATTCTTGTGCCATAATGGGAGTGAATGGATGAAGTAATAGGGTAAAGGGATGGAAGTCGATGGCCATATTATTTGATTCTTATTTTAAAGAAACAATTTTAGAGCGGGGATATCGGTATTATCTGGAGAATCGAGTAGTTGAACTAGAATTAGGTGAAAATCGAGTAGTTGCAGTAGTGGAAGGAACGGATTTTTATAATGTAAGGATAGAATTTGAGGATTGGGGAATCACCTTTATGAGTTGTGATTGCCCCTATTTTGCTGCTGGAAATAATTGCAAGCACTTAGTGGCGGTATTTTTTACTTTACGTGAGCATGATGTCAAGCAACGATTTAAAACGGAAAAGGATATTTTGATTGAGTTATTGCTTTCTTTACGTTATGAAGAGTTGATGGATTTTTTAGTGGAAGAGCTATATCGCAATGGTGAACTGCGCTTTCATTTGAAAACTAGATTTCAACACAAGTTGATCCAGCTCTTGGATTATCCGTCATTTTTAAATTACATTGATTCATTGTTTGACTTTTATGTGGATAGCGAAGGATTTGTTGCCTATGAACAGGTAATTGAATTTAAGAATGATCTTGAGAATATTGTTGATGTGATTTTTAGTTTTGCAGTTGAAGGTGGATATTCATTGGCCTTTGAAGTAACTATGCATTTAGTAGATCGATTGCGTTATTTGGAAATCAAAGATAGCTGGGGCATTAAACGCGTGATCATGCAGAAACTTTTGGCTGTAATTCAGAGAATCCTGCAAAATTGTACCGAGCCCTTACATACTCATGTCTATCAATGGCTTTGCTTAAATGTGTATGGTCAGGTTATTTATTATCTGGAAGATGATTTTTTGCTGGTTTTTATGGAAAGATTTTATTTAGATGAGAAATTCCAGCTGCTGTTGAAAAAGTTGATTCTTGCGGAACGGATTAAAGAGCCTGGTTTAGGGTGGATCAGACAATCAGAGTTGGTTCGCTGGTTATGTCAGAAATTGAATAGTCTGTTAGATGCAGGAGATTATACAAAAGCGGAAGCTGTTATAAAACAGTACTTATATATTAGCGAGGTAAGCGATCTAGCGATTAATTGGAATCTAGCTAATAGGAACTATCAGCAAGCTATTGATTTATTAATTGCAGGCAAAAAACAATTTACTTGTTACCCAGGTGTGATGAAAAAATATAGCAAGCAGTTGATTGAGCTTTATCAGTTTACGGGAAATCATAAGGCTTTGGTTACAGAAAGCAGAACTTATCTTTTAGAATACTCTACGGATTTAAAAACCTATAAAGAACATCGAAGCCTATTTTCCTCAGCAGATTGGGAGAAGGAAAGACAAGTTATTTTAGCAGAGTTTTCTCAAAAAGAGCTAGATTTAAAGCCCTATTATGCTGAAGAGGGAATGTTGGATCAATTGTTAGCGGAGATAAAGAATGACCCCCACTATACGGGTTTAGACACTTATGAGGAGATCCTTTATCCTTATTTTGGCAATATCTTGCGGGATTTGTTTAAAGCTCGGGTTTGTGCTTTGGTTCAGTCAGCGAAAAATAGGAGTCACTATAGGCGAATTGGTCGGAACTTGGAGCGGCTAAGTCGTTACCCAGGCGGTAAGCAGATTGTCGGAAGATTAAAGAGTCAGTGGAAAGAACAGTATAGGAATAGACCAGCTATGTTAGAGGAATTAAAGCTAGAGTAGCAAGGGTCATATTAGCAAAGCGGAGGTTTTAACCATGAAAACTTTTGGTGATTTTCTGGCTCAGATCGGGGAACCTGAAAAAAGAAAGAAACTAGAATTGATTTTCCAGCATCTTAAAACTAAGTTTCCTCATCTCCAGGAGGAAATCAAGTGGAATCAGCCAATGTTTACGGATCATGGCACCTTTATTATTGCTTTTAGTGTGGCTAAAGGACATATCTCGGTGGCTCCTGAAGAAAAAACTATTAGTTTGTTTCGGATTAAATGGACAGATGAAATTGATTTTGACTTGTTAGATCGAATAGTTGCTTTTAATATTGAGGATAAACAGGGCATGGATCAGTTTTGGCGCTAATTGGGCTTGAGGACTAGTGATTAAGTGAGCATAGTGTTGAACAGCTAGGAGGCAAGAAAAGCTTTCTAGCTTTATTATTAGCTGAGGTTAAATTTTTAGCAGGATTTAGAAAGAAAAACACGAACTAATAATCGAATTTATTTGCTAAGGTTTATCTTCCGAAATTTATAAAAATTGTTTGGCGACTTATAGTTGATGCTTATCCTGAGTTAGGAGGAAAATATAAATAAGGTGGCTGCTTGTATTTAGGCAGTTCAGTCATGGAGGGGAAAAATGAAAAATTATCGAGTGGATTGGAATCTGGGTGGTATTATAATTTTTCTATCACTGTTGGTGGCAATAGTTTCCCTATTTATGACCTGGATAGACTTAGGGCCTATGACATGGAATGGTTTGGATCAAAAAGGGTACATTAGTTTGCTCTTCTGGATTTACCCACTGGTTCGCTTATTCCAAAACAAGAAGATCCATAGTATAATTGGGATTATTAGTGCAGCGGCAGCTATAGCTTTAGTTTTATTTTTCTTAACGGATTTATCGGTAGACTTTTATGTTGTTGAGTTTAATGTAACTGGAATAGGTGTATATGTATTTGTTGTTGCAGCTATTGCTTTAGCATTAGGAGTGATTATGTACCAGAAAAAATAAGTATATAACTTACTCACAGTCCTAGCTGAAGTGTTTCACCTAGGACTGTTTATTGGTTGAATTGCTAATAATATTACTGATACTTCACCGTTGAAGTTTAGGGAAGTATTTAGAGAGAATTTATTGGATACAATGGGAAGGTTTAAATACGAGGAATTTATCAATTACGGTATTGGAACTTATGATCTGTTCCTACATCCGCAGATTGATAAATATATTGCGGAAGATTTAGCTCATAAAACAAAAGTCAAGGTGTTAGAGAGAACTTTTAAAGAGCTAGGGCTTGAATATAGTGCTGAGCAGCTTGATACAATCATAGCTGACTTTCAGCAGTTCTGGGTTGATTACTATACTCATATTTCCGGAGCTCGTCTAGTATTGGAGCAGTTAAGGAGTTCAAAATACAATTTATTTATCTTAACTAACGGTTTTTTAGATATACAAAATATGAAGATTAAACAGTCCAATTTAGCCAAGTATTTTCAGCGTGTTTTAGTCTCGGAAGAAGTTAGAGAAGGAAAGCCTAGTGAAAAGCCGTTTTTGCATTTAATTGAAGAGGAAAATTTAAATCCTGCAGAAACCATAATGATTGGCGATAGTCTTAACTCAGATTATTTGCCAGCTGAACAAATTGGAATTTATTCATTATTACTCGATCGTTATAATGTCTATGAGCAAGTTGAGCAAGTAAATATCGTTAAGTCTTTAGATGAAGCTTTTGAGAAAATTACAAGCCTACAGCTATAAAAGTGATTAGCTGTAGGCTTTTAAGATCCTATTCAAAAATAAATAGTTCCTCAATAGGTACATTGATTGCCCGGGAAATATCAATTGCTAGCTTAAGTGATGGATTGTACTTGCCGGCTTCAAGTCGGATAATTGTTTCTCGCCTAACATTTACTTTGCTAGCTAATTCCTCTTGGGTCATTCCTGCTAACTGTCGATATTTCTTCAGGTTACAGATGAATTTAGCCATATTTAATCACATTTCTTCCAATTGATATAGTTTAATAGCGTAAGCTAAGATTAATGAGGCAAAGACTACAGCAATTCCTAATACTAATAGTTCTTGAATTCGAAAAAACAAGATGGAGACTACTAACAAAGCAGCTGTTTCAAGTAGAGCAAGGTTGCCAATAAATGCTTTTGCTTTTTGTACATTTTCAAAATAGCGTTCATCGGGAATATTGACTGTTAGGTTAGCGATCCAGAAATAAGCAAAGAAGGAGAAAAAAGCAAAACCGCTTAAATCTACAGGATTTCCAGTTGTCAAATATTTGAAACCTGTAAATCCGAGGAAGCCTAAATATCCGAAATACTTAACTTTACGCTTAGACATTCATTTACCCTCCTCTAATGTGATGTATTTATCACCTTATGTTATAAATATATCACATTGGTTGGTGAAAGACAATAGGGATTTACTCAATTAAAATTAATCATATCTCTTCTGTGGGTATTGGGAGATCTCTCTCCCGTGATTATCGTACTATTAATATATAGGCTCGTACAATTGTTGTAAAGAATGACATTGCAAAACAACTCCGAACTTTTTCTAAGTAGAGAGTAGTGCTTTTTTATTCAAAATAAGATTCGTTTCTAGCTGAATCTTTGCCGTTTATGCACTCGCGAGTGAATCTTTTCTAAAAGATAATCAGGTGGGTTAGGAGAACTAATAGCACGCTTAATAAAGTACCTAATAAATAGTACTCGGAGAATTTAGCGTCTTCAACGATTTTATTGTATCGTGCTATGGATTTAGCAGTGAGGACAAAGCCAATAGCGGAATATTGATAGTTATAAAGTAACAGTAGAATGATGGTCCGCTCTAGGATACCAATAAGTGCTCCAGCATTTGGATGTCCGCTTTCACTTTCGTCCATAATCGGTTTGTAATTGTATAGTATCTTTCTAATGGTAGTGCAGGCAGGTTTAGCAATGATTAATAGGGCAAGAATCCAGGAGAGAAAAGTAGTGATACTAAAAGGCAATTGATAGTAGATGTGTTTAATGGGTTCAATTGGCGTTACATATTCCGCAACTACAATGGAAGTGATCAAGAATGCTAGTATATGGAGGCTTTGATCAATCAAGTAGCTAATGATTTCTAAATGTCCATTGTGGGCAATTTTATTTTGTACTAACTTAATTAAAAAATGAATTACTAAGATGGTCAGAATTGCTTTTACTAGTGAGGCATTAAATATAGGAATAATTACAAGAAGTAATGTTGTCAGGTACATTAGACTATGTTTGACTACTGCCATGAAGTTTTGGTTGGTCTTAAATGGCAAGTAAAAGTCGCCTAAAATATGTCCAATAAGTAATAAGAGGAAAACGGTTTTAATCATAGGAGTGCTCCTTTCATTGATTGAGAAAAGAGTTTACTGTTTTTATTGCCGAAAGGTATGCATAGAATTTAGCGTTATTCAGTGCTTTGTTAACACTTGGTTGCCCAATACCTAAAGCAGATGCGGTTTTATATTGGTTTTGTTCATTTACAAAATAAGCTTGGATAATTTCTTTTTGTCGTTCGGTCCATTTAGACTTTAAAGCTGTACAGACAGTGAATGTTGAGTTTATTAAGTCATCGATGCTGCTTGGAGTGTCATTGGTACAAATCATAATATGGGAATCTATTTTAGGGTATTGGGACTTTCTCTGTTCAATTGTTTCAATCATTTTTCTAGCCCGATGATAAGCGGAACCATCAATTTCAGAGGAATTATCAAAGATAATTTCTGTACTAATATCACCAATACCTATTCCAAAGCGCGTTTCGTTAGGCAGCATTGCTATTTCAAGTTCATTTATTATCTGGATGATTTTTGATTTATTGTTTAGTAAGCCTTGAAATTCATCGCCAAGGGTAATGGTAAATTTAGCAGCAATGTCTGGAGCATATTTTTCGTTGATATTAGTTAAGGCTTGCTTCAACTTTTGTTGTACAGTTTTTCTGTTTAATATCCTTTTTGAATCTACTAGATCACCGATAATGGCCACATATTTGCGCATCTAATCACCTCAATTGTATTATAACAAAGCAAAAGATGTACTTCAATGTACATCTTTTGTCTAAAATTATTTAATTATCGGGTAGGGAGTAGTAAAGCTTTGATCAGCTCAAGTTGCTGATTCCTAGGGATTAGCTGACTTTCTGAAAATAGTGACATTGGTTGATTGTCGACATTGATGATTAGCCCATCTCTTAAATATTCTATAGTAAAGCTTTCTGGTGCCGTTCCTTTCTTATGCTGGTAACTAGTTGCAACTATAATTCCCACATAATACCAGTGGTTTCCGTCAGTAAAGGATATTAGATATTCTAAAAATGTTTCATCTGGATAGTTTTGATAAATTGGTAAGCTTTCTTTGGTTGCCACTGGCAACGCCATTTTTACAAAGCCATTGATGGCATATCCTGCTGGTAAAGGTAGGTCATGTAAGTATAGCCAGGGCAGTACTGTTTGAAACTGAATTTTTGTTACTGGTTCTTATGGTTAAAGCTTGAAATCCATCAGAAGCTAGGATCAACAGATTGGATGTTTCAGCAAAGTCAATGATTTGAAATCCATCTGGTAAGGGTAAGGAGTCTAAATTTAGCCAAGGTATACGGTTGAGCACTTGTTCTTTAGTGATTGTTTTTTGCCTTATCAATTTCTAGTTGGAATTGAACTAGTTGATCTTGAACTTGGAACCGGGAAACTATAATGTTACCTAAATGATATGTTTCAGTAATAAATGTATAGGGAATATAGGTGTAGTCAGTGATTTGGTGTTTAATATAATACTGTTCTACTTTAGGATTCATAAAAGGCAAAGCATTTTCTAGTTGAGCAAAGGTGCTTACTGGAAAGGCTATAGATATTAAGCAGAGGGTAAAAACCGTTAGTATTTTTTTCATAGCTGTTGTTCAGCTCCCTTTTCACAAAAGTGTTCGCTATTAGGATAAACAAAAACCTGTTTTTACCGATAAAAAATATAAATAGTTCTATAGAATGGAGGCGCTCTATGAAAACCTTTCCTCGCCGAACAACTTCTAGAGTTGCACCGGATAAGATCACTGAACCGGAGTTGATGTTTCCGGCATTCTCCAATGGCAAAGTTCTTTTAAACAAAAAGCAAGGAAGGCTTCCAATTATGGGTTGGAATAGTTGGAATGCTTTTGGTAGTAGTAATACAGAAGTGCTCACTAAGGCTATGGCAGAGGCAATGATTGATTTAGGATTAGCGGATTTAGGTTATAAGTATATAGTATTAGATGATGGCTGTTACCAAGGGAAGCGAGTAAATGGAGGGTTGGCCAATGACCCGATAAAGTTTCCTAGTGGTTTTAAGGCTTTAGCTGACTATTTACATAGTAGGGGATTTAAATTTGGTATGTACAATGATATTGGAACCCATCTCTGTGCTGGTTCTGCTGTAGGAACTTGTGGTTATGAAGATGTGGATACGCAAAACTATATAGAGTGGGGAATAGATTTTTTAAAAGTAGATAATTGTTATTACCTATGGGATAATGCCACTTTTTCAGACTCCGAGAATTTAAAGTATGTCTATGCTCCAAAGATCAGAAGCATAACAATTGCCGGCAATGGGTTTTATGAAACATTAAATGCAGTTATTCATGGCAACTTATTAGGTCAAGGGGCAGTAAAAAGTAAAGATGATTATGTATTTAAGATTGGTACCTTAGATGGTACTAATGTAGGGGTATCACCGATTGGCGATTTATGGAGTGAACTGGAATTTAGGGTGGTAGTACCAATCACTGGACAATACAATGTTACTGTTAATTATGCTAGTGGAGCAGAGGTTGGTGTTGGTGCTTGGTTGCAAGTAGCTGTAGGAAGTGTTGATCAAGAAACAAGATACTTTGATGGATTATTACCAGTAACCGAAAGACCAGATACTTTTCAAAATTCGCCAGTTATCCCGGTAACTTTAACTGAGGGTGAGAATATTATCCGGCTAATGAATCATCGTCGGCAAGAAAATTTGCTAAATGCTTATGCCACTTTACTGGCTGGGTTTAATAATGCTGATCCCAATCATGATGTGGTGCTTGCGATTTGTGAGTGGGGTAAAACTCAGCCTCATAACTGGGCTTATAAGGTTGGTAACTCTTGGCGAATTCTAAATGATATAACTTTCCAGGTTGGTTCAGATGGTTATCCAGGAGTAGCAGCCTGGAGTTCGTCTGATACAGCTAGTATTACCTCTCAGTATAATAAAGCAGTAATTATGGATGAGTTTGCCGGATTAGATCGGGGCTGGAATGATCCGGATATGTTAGTCATTGGTATGGATGGTTTAACCTTAACCATGAATAAGACTCATATGACTATGTGGTGTATGTTGAATGCTCCATTAATGCTGGGCTTGGATCTGCGACGGCTTACCAAAGGCGATCCGCTGTGGCAGATTATTGCTAACAAAGAGCTTATAGCGATAAACCAAGATCCACTTGGGATTCAAGCGAAAAGGATATATTGCTCAATTGAAAAGCAAAATCCAGATACTGTTTATGTAACCGATAATAATCGGGTGGATATTTTAGCAAAGCCTCTCGCCAATGGTGATATAGCCTTATCATTTATCAATTTAAGTGATACTAAAAACACAACGGAGCAGGCGGTGGATGTAGAAAGGATTCTTAATTATATAGGTCATAAAATGGTGGATGCAGCTACTTTTGCTAATGCTGGAAGCTATTCTATTACAGATTTATGGACTGGAAGTTTAAGTATCAATACTAGTGGGGTTTTTGCTGTTACGGAACTTGAGCCTCATGATAATCTCACTATTCGGGTTAGCCCAGTAAATAGAAAGTAGCGGATAAATAGGCACTTTTTTCGAAGAAAGGTGCCTATTTATTTTTTATGAGGTTTCTTTTACTGAAATGGGACAGCTCGGCTGTTTCATTTGTTTAATAGCTTGCATAAGTATGGAGTGAAAACTGTAGTTTAGAAGCATATGGAAAGGAGGTGAAAGGGTAGATGAGCAATTTGGAAGTAACCAAGCTGTATCGTAATAACTTAGGTGAAGCTAGAGAGCAGGAGATCTTAGCAGCAGTTGACAAATCCATGGTTACTACTGCTAATACTCCAATTGATAATCCTACTCCAGAATACTTGGCTGAGACAACCAAAATTGATATTTCAGGATAAATCGGGTAGTTATTACCGGTGGTGCTGATTTTGCCATTGCTCAAGTTCGTTACTTACTCGCTAGTGATGAACAGTTTTTTATCTTGCTTGTTATTTTACTTTTAATCTTCTTATTGCTTTTAATTTTGCTCTGATTAATACAATAAATCTATAATTTTGTACTTTTACTCCACACTTAGACAAAAAGTGTGGAGTATTTTTGTCAGGATCTATGTATCCAGCTAAATATTTATACCCCACCTCTTGATGAAAAGAGTG
>JAAYMV010000103.1 GCA_012521185.1 Bacillota bacterium | reverse complement strand
GTGCCCATTTGGTGAGACATTTGACCGTGAAAGGAGAACGGCAAGTGAAGCTTAAAAGAGCAGCATATCGGCACGTTGAGGCTGAAATATATGCATATCAGGATACATTGAAGGCAATAGAAGAGCTGCGCCAGGATATTATTCTAGCTGGTCGGCAGGAAAACAGTTATGCTGCGGTAGTAGGCGACCGGTACGCCGGAACCAGCATCGTCGAGCGCCGGGCCACGAAGTTGGCAGACAGTGTACTCCTCCGGGAAATGGAGAGGATTACGCAGGCTATCAGGGACGTCTATGCCCGGGCAAAAGAGGAATGCCGCCGTGTGGTCTGGGTGAAATACGGCCTGGCCCTGGAAGGCTGGGAACCACCGGCGGAGTTAGCGGTGCGGATGGAGGGGCGGAACCGGTTCGATATGCGTGCACGTGACATGGCGGGTATTCTGGCGATGGACGAAAGCACTTTTCACAGATATCGGACAGGCTTTGTATATGGTGTAGCCGAAAGATTGGGATGGTATTGAATAAATCGCTAGTTTAATGTTCATCACAACGATATGGGAGGTAAAAAATATGAGTATAAAACAAATTCATGTATGCGATGGCTGTGGTAAGGTGTTAGAAAAAAATAGCGATAGTTATCACTTAAATTTAAAGACTGATAGATTTTGGAATAGTGTAGAAATGGATTATCTAGAAAAAAATCTTGAATTCTGTGAGTTTTGTGCTAGAGATATAAAAAATTCATTAGTTAAGATAGCAAATCAATTGAAAACAAATTGATGAACATTTTATTTAATTACGCTTCCAGGGAAGCTGCGACTTTTCTGAGACGAATTTCATGGTGATTAGGAGGTTCAAAATGATAGATTTATTACTTGGTGGAAGTCCATGTCAGGGATTCAGTTTTGCAGGTAAGCAGTTAAACTTCTCTGACCCACAAAGCAAATTGTTTTTCGATTTTGTAAAAGCATTAGAAAAGTTAAAACCAAAGTATTTTCTACTTGAAAACGTAAAAATGAAGAAAGAATATGAAGATGTAATAACACAACATTTAGGTGTAAAGCCAATAGAAATTAATTCTGCATTAGTTTCAGCACAGAACAGAAAAAGGTTATACTGGACAAACATTCCTAATGTAACACAGCCGGAAGATAAAAAACTCACGTTAAAGCATATAGTAGAACCAGAAATTAATAAAAAAGATTTCGACATAACTGAAAGAATGAAGAAAAAGAAACCAGGAACATTGGCATATGAAAAGGCATGGAAAAATGTACGTAGTTTAAATGAAAAATCAAAAGCGTTATTAACAGGACAAAGCATTTCAAATTCTGGAGCCACAAACATAAAGTATTCTGATAGTAAATATTACAAGCCTACACCAATAGAAGCAGAAAGATTACAAACTTTACCTGATAATTACACTGCTGTGGGTGTTATTGACAGAAAAGAAATACCAATATCTAATACACAAAGATATAAAATGATTGGCAATGGCTGGACTGTAGATGTAGTTGCTCACATATTAAGTTTTATACCAGAAAAATATTTGCATACTGTTGTGAGTCTATTTGATGGTATTTCTTGTGGTCAAGTCGCTCTTGAGCGAGCAGGAAAGATATACAACCAGTATTATGCATCAGAAATTGACAAATACGCTATCGCAGTTACTCAAAAGAATTACCCACGCACCATACAATTAGGTGATGTAACTAAGATTGATTGGAATGCGTTCCTTGATAGGCTTAATTTGGTTCAAAATATGGAAAATGAAAAACAGCAATAAAGAAGTGGAATGCGAAGAATACGAAGAATACGAGATGAAGCAAGAATAAGTCTGCAAGTTTTCTGCAAGCCCGAAAGGGTAGTAAAAAAGTATAATATAAACTGAAGGCGTAAGCCGTAGAGGTGATTCAATGCCTTGAAAGAGGTAAGTCAGAAATAGGCGTTGTTATTGCCTTTTGCCCCGGTTGCCTCCGCCGGGGCATTTCTGAGGGAGCGGCACAGCGCTGCTCCTTCCTCATTTGCCCATTTTGACTCGTTTTGCCTCTGGCTTGAAGGGGGTGACACCATCGAGTTAGTTGTGTGTG
>JAAYMV010000102.1 GCA_012521185.1 Bacillota bacterium | reverse complement strand
ACCACCAGAGAGATCGGTATGTCCCTCCTCTAACGTACCCAGAAAAGTATTATACTTTTGATCAAGCTTTTCAATGAACTCATCAGCACCACTGCGTTTGGCCGCTAACTTTATTTCTTGATCAGACAAATCTCGATATAAATTACCAATCCGAATATTATCGGCTACAGTTATTTGATAACGGCCAAAATCTTGAAAAACAAAAGAAGTTGCCCGGCGCATTAATCCAAGGTTATCCATTAAGTCTTTTCCAACAAAGGTAATTTTTCCTTTCTGTGGTCGATATAAGCCTGATAATAACAAAATAAAAGTGGTTTTGCCCGAACCATTCTCTCCCACAATCGCTACCTTTTCTCCTTGCTTGATAGTAACATTGACATCTTTTAATACTAACCGCTCAGTGTCCTAAAACATTTAAGACTGTCCAAAAGAGCATGTTTTCTTTATCAATCTTCCATGCTTCAATAAAGGCCAATTTAATGACATCCCACTCGGTAACGATAGTTAATCGTTTCACTATGTCAAATTTACCCATTGGATAGTCCATCCTCTCACTATTTTAGATATATGAAACATATTCTTAACAGATAGAATTTATCCTTTAATTTTAAAATATTTAATCTAGATAAAAAAATAAGTCCCTTCCCAAGGGACTTACTAATGTTTTCCTACTCTGTAAATCGATCGTAACAAACTATTTCAGATAATTCCTTGCGGCTGCGTGCTTCAGGCTGTTCAGCGGGGTATCCCAATGATAATAATTCTACAATTTTATATTTCTCTGGCACACCTAAAGCTTCTCGTGCTAGATCTTGTTCAAATCCACCTATCCAGCAAGTACCTAAACCTAAACTGGTGGCAGCCAACGTTATATTGGCCATTGCAATTGCCAAGTCTACCGCATCTGTTGGCACATCACAACGCATTACAGAATCGGGAGTTAAACCAACACCGGCAATAATAATTGGAGCTGTGGCAATAAACTTATGTTTAGTTGATTCGGCCAGCTTATCCTTAACCGCCTGATCCCTAACTACCACAAATTTCCACTCCTGCCGATTACGTGCAGATGGCGCTAATCTAGCAGCCTCTAACACCTGCTGCAGTTTTTCGTCTTCCACCGGAGTATCTAGATATCGGCGAATACTTCTACGTTTTCTAATAGCTGTCAATGTATCCATCTCAATCCCTCCATATCCTCATTAGTAAATATTCCCTATAAGCAAGCTATCTCCTTTTAACGTAATGTTTGGAAGAATAACTGTATTAAAAGGGGAAATTATTATGAAACCGCTTTTGATCCAAGAACAGATCAATGCAAATGCTAATTAAAAACCAGGTGGAAAATACCCACCTGGTTTTTAGTGTACTTTAATCTCAGTCCATATTCGATCATATTCCTTTAGCATATCACCGATATGAACAAATACTTCTACGTTATCTAATTCATGTTCTTCAGGATAAGCCGCTTGGTTATTTACAATCTCTGGCGGCAATAGCTTACGTGCTTCTACATGTGGAATAGAATATCCAGTATATTCTGCATTTAAGCGTGCAATTTCTGGCTCATTAAGAAAATTAATAAATGCCTCAGCTAGCTCTTTATTTTGTGTTGATTTAGGGATTACTGCTCCATCAAACCAGAGGTTGGTTCCTTCGTTTGGAATGGCATAAGCCAAATCTGGATTTTCAAGCATTCCATAAACTGCATCTCCGGACCAAACTAAAGCTAAAGCAGCTTCACCTGCAACCATTTTATCTTTAGCTTCATCAACAACATAAGCTAGAACTAGGGGTTTTTGCTCAATCAATTTAGTTTTAGCCTCTTCCAACTCTGCTGGGTTAGTTGAGTTTAATGAATAACCTAACAATTTTAAAGCTATACCAATTGAATCTCTTTGGCTATCCATCATTAAAATCTCTTTGCTATATTTCGGATTCCAAAGAATTTCCCAACTATCGACTGGTTCATCGACCATTGTTGTATTATAAAGAATTCCAACTGTACCCCACATATATGGAATTGAGTACTCATTATTAGGATCATGCTCTAAATTTTTAAAGCGCTGATCAATATATTTATAGTTAGGAATATTATCTAGATTTATTTTCTCTAGCATATCTTCATCAATCATTCGTTTAATCATATAATCACTAGGGAAGGCAACATCATAATTGCTTCCGCCAGATTTGATCTTAGTATACATATCTTCATTAGTAGAGAAGGTATCATAGACCACTCGTACACCATATTCTTTTTCAAACATTTTAATAACTGATTCATCCATGTAGTCTCCCCAGTTGTATACATACAACTTCGGTTTTTTACTGTTGTTCCAACTCGTATAGCCTACTACTGCTAACGCGATCACTACTACTAGCGCTAGCAAAAACTTGCTTCTTACTTGCATAGTTCTTCTCCCCTTTTCCATTATTCTCTTTTGACATTCTAATGTTCACAATGATTAGCAATGCTAATACAATGAGAAACATTAAAGTTGATAAGGCATTGATTCGTGGGTTGATTCCACGCCGTGCCATAGAATAGATGGCGATCGATAAGTTGGAAACGCCTGATCCAGTTGTGAAAAAGCTAATCACAAAATCATCAATAGATAGAGTAAATGCTAGTAATGCGCCTGTGATCACTCCAGGCATAATCTCTGGTAAAATTACTGTTTTAAAAGCATATCCCGGAGTTGCGCCTAAATCTAAAGCAGCTTCATAAAGATTTTTATCTAACTGCTTTAACTTGGGCAGCACCGACAACATTACATAAGGAATATTAAAGGTAATGTGCGAGAGTAATAATGTAATGAACCCTAATTGCAAGCGGGCAAAAACAAATAGAATCATTAAAGCTATCCCGGTAACTATATCGGGGTTTAGCACTGGCAAATAGGTTATATTCATCACTAATTCTCGCCTAAAACCACCCAAACGATCTAAACCAATAGCAGCTGCTGTACCGATAATGGTTGAAATCACTGCTGATAACACACCAATGATAATCGTATAATACAGGGCACTCATAATCTGACGGTCACTAAATAATTCTACATACCATCTTAAAGTGAAACCTTCCCAGTTCCCGCGCGACCGAGAATCGTTAAATGAATAAACCATTAATACAAAAATGGGGGCATATAGAAACAAAAAAACAAGCAACACATAAAACTTATTAATAAAACGTCTTACCATAAACCCCCACTCCTTTCTGGACCATCAGCCTTATTCATAAACAGCATACTAATTAAAATGATAACCATCATAATCAACGACATTGTCGAACCGAAGTTCCAGTCCCCTACATATAAAAACTGCTGCTCAATTAAATTACCAATTAAGGTAAATTGACCTCCACCTAGTAAGCGTGAAATAACGAAGGTAGTTACAGCAGGCATAAAGACCATGGTAATTCCAGAAACTACACCCGGTAAACTGAGGGGGAAGATCACTCGTCTAAAGACTATTAATGAATTAGCTCCTAAATCCTCTGCTGCTTCAATTAAACTATAATCCATTTTACTCATAACTGAATAAATCGGTAAAATCATAAAGGGTAAAAAGTTATAAACCATGCCTAGTATTACTGCGCTTTCAGTATACAGAATGTTTAACATTGGCAGACCAAACTTGCCCAAGATACTGTTAATAATCCCATTCTTTTCCAATAAAGTTAGCCAGGCATAGGTACGCAGCAAAAAGTTCATCCACATTGGAACAACTAACAGCATCACCATAACATTCTTATGCTTGAAACTATTACCGGCTAAAATCATAGCTACCGGATACCCGATAATCAAGCAAATTATTGTACTTATAATTGCCAATTTAATTGAACGCCACAATACACGCAAATAAATTGGCTCAGCAAAACGTTTAAAATTTGAAAGGGAAAATGCTACTCCGCTGTCAGTATTAACGGTAATGCCGTAATAAACTACTAATGCTAGTGGGACAACAATAAAGATAATCATCCAAATTAAATAAGGCGTTAAAGCCCAATTTCGCTTCATTCATGTCCCACCTCCACTTCTTGGCTAGCAGTACTAGTTCGCATTTTATGCATGATATGAATATCATTTGGTAACACAGTTAATCCTACGCGTGTTCCTTCTGCTTCCATCAAAGTGCTATGCACCATCCAATGATAATCCTCACATTTTACTAACATCTCATAGTGAACACCTTTAAAAATTACTGACTCCACTACTCCTGTTAGAATTCCTTCTGATTCAGGTACGAGTTTAATATCTTCTGGACGGATTACTACATCGACTAGTTCATCTTTAGCAAATCCCTTGTCTACACAAGGAAATTCTTTTCCTTGAATTATAACTAATTCATCTCGCAGCATGATGCCGTCTATAATATTGCTTTCGCCGATAAAATCAGCGACAAAAGCATTTTCTGGCTCGTTATAAATATCTACTGGGCTGCCAATCTGTTGAATTTCCCCTTCGCTCATGACCACTACTGTATCTGACATTGTTAAAGCTTCTTCTTGATCATGAGTTACATAAATAAAGGTGATCCCTAAGGCTTGCTGCATGTTCTTTAATTCAATTTGCATCTCCTTACGGAGTTTTAAATCTAATGCTCCTAAAGGTTCATCCAATAGCAGAACTTCTGGCTCATTAACCAACGCCCTTGCAATAGCAATTCGCTGTTGTTGTCCACCACTAAGGGAAGTGACTGAGCGCCTTTCATAGCCGCTTAAGTTAACCAAAGATAGCATTCTGCTGACTTTTTGTTCGATGGTAGCTTCATCTAGTTTTTTAATTCGTAAACCAAAGGCAATATTTTCATAAACATCCATATGAGGAAACAGGGCATATCTTTGAAATACTGTATTTACACGCCTTTTATAAGGTGGGAGTTCACTGATATTTACTCCTTCAAATAAAACCTCTCCAGTAGTAGGTTGTTCAAAACCGCCTATGATCCGTAAAGTAGTAGTTTTTCCACAACCACTTGGGCCTAGCAGAGTTACAAATTCATTTTTATGAATCTTCAAATCAATACCTTTTAATGCTTCTGTTCCTTCATAATCCTTGGAGACATTTCTTAGTTCAATGATATGTTCTGCCATTTTACTCCCCCTTATCTATAAAAACTAAAAACTTGGCGGGGTAGAAACCCACAAAACACTGGCTTTACTCTTGCCAGCATTAGATAAATAGTGTACTACATTTGGCTTATAATAAAAGCACTCTCCAGCTTTCGCCTTGTGTTTTTCATTACCTAAATGTAAAAAAACACTTCCAGAAAGCACGTAACCAAACTCTTCTCCTTCATGAGGGTCTTCAACTTCTGAGGAACCACCTTGTTCTAAATGAATAATAATCGGTTCCATCATATTTTTTTGTGCATTAGGAACGATCCACTTTACTTGATGTTTTAAATTTGGATTATCTGTTTCAAAAACATCATTTTTAGTAAAGACAACTTTCTCTTGCACACCATCAGCAAAAAAATCTCTGAGGTTAGTTCCTAAACACTCTAAAATATCCACTAATGTAGCTATGGAAGGCGAAGTTAAATCACGTTCAATTTGGGAGATAAATCCTTTTGTAAGTTCACTACGATTGGCTAACTCCTCTTGAGTTAACCCATTTCGGATTCTTAACCGTTTAATTTTTTCTCCGATATTCATATTGATGCTCCCTAACAAAAGTTTGCTTTTACTAAACCTTTTGTTTAGATTAACTAAACAGCACCTTTATTTTAATTAGTTTTTTCTCAAGGGTCAACAGTTCAATTTCAGGTTTTCACACCTTTATCTTCAAAATTCGCCTGTTTTCAGTCCAAGACGCAATAATGCACCTAATAAAGGATATTCATGTTAATTAATCGAAACTTTATGTATATAAAATGTTATGCTTGGGGCAGACGAAAAAACGGGGTGAGTATTCGTGAGTATAATTATAGTCGACGATTCCAACTTCATTTTAAAATTTATTAGACACATTCTAACTGAAGAAGCAAACTACACAGACGTGATTACGATAGATAGCGGGGAAAAGGCTTTAAATTATTTACAAGAAAACCAGAATTACAAAGACATTGATTTGGTCTTAATGGATGTTTTTATGGAAGGACATAACGGAATTTTAATCTGTAAAAAAATTAAAGCTCATCCAGAGTTAAGTCATATTCCGGTTATGATAATGACCTCTGATACATCGGAAGAACGTTTACAAGAAGCTTTTGAGGCAGGTGCCACTGATTATCTGGTAAAGCCAATTAGAAAAGTGGAATTGCTGGCTAGAGTTACCTCAGCCATTAAATTAAAAGAAGAGATGGACAAAGTTAAAGCTAGGGAAAAGGAACTGTTAGAACTAAAAGCTAAATTAGAATTAGCTAATCGAGAACTTAGTCGTTTAGTCTCCGTTGATGGCTTAACTGGTATACCTAACCGACGTTTCTTCGATGACACAATCAAGCAAGAATGGCGAACTGCCCATCATAATGGTACCTTACTCAGCTTAGTAATGATTGATATAGATTGTTTCAAACAATACAATGATACATATGGACATTTAGTGGGAGATAGGTGTTTACAGCAAGTAGCCACAGCTTTAGGTGCAGCCTTAAAAGGATCCCTAGATGTAGTAGCCCGTTATGGGGGCGAAGAATTTGCAGCTATTCTTCCCAATACAGGTATAGAGGAAGCAATTATCGTCGCCGAAACTCTTCGTAAAGCCGTCACCGATTTAAGAATTCCCCATGAGTCTTCCTCAGTAGAGAAATACGTTACAGTCAGTTGTGGAGTGGCTACCTTAACTCCAAAACACTTAGGCATCATGGCCTGGCCTATGCTAGTTGAAGAAGCTGACCTAGCTCTTTATGAGGCCAAGTCTCGCGACCGCAACCAAGTTGTTGCCTTTCGATCCCTTATGTAAATAATAAACCCTTGCTTTTATAAGCAAGGGTTTTGTTTTAAAATGAACCACTACCTAAAGAGACATTAAAGAAAATCGTAGTAGCTGCTTCGGTAAATCGCACAAATTCGCTGCCTGGTTCCCCATAAGTCTTAGAAATTCCAATGCTAGGCACCAATTCTTCAAACCCACTAAATGATAAGGTAGCTGAAGCTTTACCTGAGTTATCAGATAAATTGCCAAGCCAAAAACCACTTAGTGTATAGTCTGTGTTTAATAATTTATTCCAACTAGCCGTTGCAGCAAAATAATGTCGGCCTGTGTCTATTAAATCATCATATCTAGGGTCTTCTGTTGATAACGATAAATCAACAACTACCGGATTCGACAACAGACTTTGATCTCTTAAATATTCTCCATTGTAATAATACTGAGCCGCTGCTGCTACACTAAATAAGCCTTGTGGATCAGTTCGTGAAAAACGTGCACCAACAGTACCTTTGAAAAACAGCTGTTCTTTTTCCAAAAATCTTTTATCTGAACCATTGCTAATCATCGCCTCACCAAATAAACTGACACCTTTAATTGACGAAGAAATGGTTGCCATTAAACGTGGTGCTTGTTCCTTTTGATAATAACCACCTAATCCTACTTCACTTCGTCCAACCACAAACTCTACCTTAGGCGCAATCGCTATCTGATTGATTTCCTCGACATCATTAAAGAGCAAATATAAGTAGTAATTATGAATATCTACTGGCATATTTATTTTTAAAGCAATTGGT
>JAAYMV010000101.1 GCA_012521185.1 Bacillota bacterium | reverse complement strand
TAACTCACCAGCTAGTGTTCTAAGTCGCACCCCGTGCGGGTGCGTGGATTGAAACCCTTGTGAATTTGTACCATTTCGTTAACTATCATTTGTCGCACCCCGTGCGGGTGCGTGGATTGAAACAGCGAAATAAAAATGTTTTTTTCGTTGGTGCTGTATCGTCGCACCCCGTGCGGGTGCGTGGATTGAAACATAAAAACCCCCTAGGTTTTCCTAGGGGGTTTGTGCTATGAGAGTTATTTTAGCCTTTGGCCACTCTCAGTAAAAGTATATGTTTTTCTTATTGAGATATTCACTTAACTAGCTTCCATTTTTTGCCTATACTCAGATGGGGTCATGTTGGTCATCCGTTTAAAAATAGTACTAAAGTAGTTTTGATTACTAAAGCCTACACTTAAAGCCACATCTAATATGGAGTAATTCTCCTGTTTTAACAGTTCCTTACTTCTTTCCACCCGAATTTTGTTTAATGTGTTCGAAAAGGTCTCGCCAGTTTCTTCTTTTAATATGGCTGCAAAATAACATTTGTTAATCTTTAAATGCCTAGCCATTGACTCTAAGGTTAATGGCTTATTATAATTTCTGGCCAAATAACTTAAGGCTTTTTGTACATGCAGACTATAAGTTTTAGCCTGACAAGTTATTTGCATTCTTTTATGCAAGGAATCTTCCTGAATATTACGTAATAAAGTGATTAAATATGGGATGCAGTCGAATGGCCGTGGATTATAAGGTCCAAAGACCAATACACCTTGTTTAATATCTTTTTGACATATGTAGCAGGCTACATATTCTTGTTTATTGATGGAAATAACCACATGACTGGTAGTATTGCTGTTGGCAAACTGATTATAGGCAAGATCAATTACCTTATTCATTTCTAATTCATGAATATGCCTTTGAGCTGCACCTTTGGAATAAAAAACAATACCGTCATAGTTTACAGCATAAGCTGGCAGGTTGGTGCAGGCATAGAATTTATCTAAGGTTTCCTTAAGATTCGAGGCTGCCAAGCAATAAAATTTTCCCATTGATTATTTCTCCTTAAATGATCTAAATATAGTGATAACCATCTAAATATAGTATAAGACGTTGACTAACTAACGTGATATTATGATAATTGAAATTGAAAACCATTTTCAGTTAGATGGCATAACAATTATACCAAGAATACTCTGGAGGTGTCAAACCAAGAGCTAATGAAAAACATATATTTACTTATATTGTTAGTAACCCTCTCGGGAATTTCCTTATTTATTGGGGTAACTGATTTAAATCTGAGTCAAATTCTAGCTGGTGATACAGGAAGCATTCAGATTATGTTAATTAGTCGGATTCCCAGGTTAATAACAATTATAATTGCTGGTATGAGTATGAGTATTAGCGGCTTGATTATGCAGCAATTAAGTCGGAATAAGTTTGTGGCACCTTCAACGGCAGCTACAGTAGATTCAGCCAAATTTGGCGTTTTAGTTTCGTTGATTCTGTTTCCAGCTGCGAGTTCTTTTGGAAAAATGTTAGTGGCTTTTGCCTTTGCTTTAATGGGAACATTTCTATTCATGGGTATTTTACGGCGCATTAAATTACGGGATGCAGTGTTTATTCCCTTAATCGGTATTATGCTTGGTAATATTATAGACTCCATTACAACCTTTGTTGCTTATCGCTATGATTTAATTCAAAATATCTCCTCTTGGTTAATGGGTAATTTTGCAATGGTTATTAAGGGTCGTTATGAGTTGCTTTATTTAAGTGTTCCATTAGTCATAATTGCTTATTTTTATGCCAACAAATTTACCATCGCTGGGATGGGAGAAGATTTCTCCAAAAACTTAGGACTAAATTACAATCAGGTGGTAAATATCGGTTTAGTAATAGTAGCTTTAATTTCTGCTATTGTGATTATTACCGTTGGTAGAATTCCCTTCTTAGGCTTGGTAGTACCAAACATCGTCACCATATATCAAGGTGATCATTTGAAGAAAAGCATTAGTACAACGGCCCTGTTAGGTTCAGTATTTCTCTTAGCCTGTGATATTTTAGGCCGAGTTATTATTTATCCATATGAGATATCTATTGGCTTAACAGTAGGAGTAATCGGCAGTGTAATCTTCCTGTACCTGATTTTTAGGAGGAATGAAGCATGAGTGATCGTAAAAAACTTGTCCTACTGTTAGTAGTTGCCTTAGTGGTAATCCTACTGTATTTAGGCTTAGGCTTAAATAGTCGGAACTGGGACTATGCTTTGCCCCGTCGGATACCTAAGCTAATGGCTATTGTCTTAACTGGTAGTGCCATTGCCTTTTCGACAGTAGTGTTTCAGACCATTACTAATAACCGGATTTTAACTCCCAGTGTTATGGGTTTAGATAGCTTGTATTTAACCGTACAAACTATTTTAGTATTCGTCTTTGGTTCAGGCAGTGCTTTTGTATTGAACAAAAACTTAAACTTTGTAATTGCAGTTGGCTTGATGGTGTTATTTGCAGCGTTGCTGTTTAGAGTTTTGTTTAAAAAGGATTCCACTAACATCTTTTTTCTACTATTAGTAGGAATGATTCTAGGAACATTATTCGGCAGTATGTCATCTTTTTTACAAATGGTGATTGATCCGAATGAGTTCTTAATAGTGCAGAACAAGATGTTTGCTAGTTTTAATAATGTAAACACGGGTATTTTAACTTTATCTGGGATTATTTTCTTAGCTATTGTCCTTTATACCTGGCGCTATTTTAAAACCTTTGATGTTTTAGCATTAGGTCGGGAACAAGCTATTAATCTCGGTGTAGAATACGAAAAGATTGTCAAGCGGATGCTGCTAATAATTGCTATTTTAGTCTCAGTGTCCACTGGTTTAGTAGGTCCAATTACTTTCCTTGGCTTATTAGTCGCTAACTTAGCTAGGGAGTTTGTTAGTAGCTACCAACACAAGTATATTGTGGCTGGTGCAGTACTAATTAGCGTGATTGCTTTAGTTGGCGGGCAGATATTAGTGGAAAGAATCTTTAATTTTTCTACACCGATAAGCGTTTTAATTAACTTAATTGGTGGAGTGTACTTTATTTATCTTCTATTAAAGGAGCAGAGAATATGATTGAGATTCGTAATGTAGTGAAGAAATATGGTGACTTAACCGTTGTTGACCAAGTTTCGATTGAGATCCAAAAAAGAGCGATTACCTCTTTTATTGGTCCTAATGGTGCTGGTAAAAGTACCTTGATGTCGATTATGAGTCGATTAATTGAAAAAGACGGCGGTGAAGTAATAATTGATGGGAAAGAACTTAGCCAATGGGATAGCAGGGAATTAGCTAAGAAAATTTCTATCTTAAAGCAATCTAATCATACTAATCTGCGCTTAACCATTAGGGAATTAGTTAGCTTTGGCCGCTTTCCGTATTCCCAAGGAAACTTAACTAAAGAAGACTGGGAGCATGTGGATCAAGCCATTGCTTATATGGAACTAACTGATATTCAAAATAAGTATTTACATCAGTTAAGTGGCGGGCAGAGACAGAGAGCTTATATTGCCATGGTTATTGCCCAAGATACAGAGTATATTCTGCTGGATGAACCATTAAATAACCTAGATATGAAACATTCAGTAGAAATAATGAAGATTTTACGTACTTTAGTAGAGGACAAAGGTAAAACCATTATTTTAGTAATTCATGATATAAACTTCGCTTCTTGCTACTCTGATTTCATTATAGCAATGAATGACGGAGTATTGGTTAAGGGAGGGGAAACGGCTCAAATTATCTGTAAAGATGTATTGTGTAGTATTTATGATTTAGATTTCAATATACAAGAGGTAAATAATAATAGAATATGCATTTATTATTAATATAGGGGGAATGATTCCGATGAATTCCAAAGTAAAATTGCTCTTAGCTTTTATGCTATTAGTTAGTGTAGTAGTTATCAATGCTGGACTGGCCAGTGCTCAAAGTAATGTGATTACCGTTGTGCATGAATTAGGTACTGCAAAGGTAGTAAAAAATCCTAAAACTGTTCTAGTCTTTGACTTCGCTACTTTAGACACCTTAGATAACATGGGTGTAGAAATAACTGGATTGCCAAAAAGTAATATTCCTGGTTATTTAAGCAAATATAATGACAAAAAATACGTTGATGTAGGAACTTTATTTGAGCCTAACTTTGAAAAAGTATATGAGTTAAGGCCAGATGTAATCTTTATTTCCGGTAGAACAGCTGAACAATATGATGAGTTAAGCAGAATTGCTCCAACTGTTTACTTAGCAATTGATCAAACTGATTATCTTGGTTCCTTCCAGAAAAACCTAGAGATCCTTGGTCAAATCTTTGGTAAAGAAGATTATGTTGCTCAGCAATTAAGTGAAATCAAACAAGGTTTTAACGATGTACGGGAAAAAGTAATTGCTTCTGGTAAAAATGCATTAATTTTGATGGCTAACGATGGTTCTCTAAGTGCTTATGGACCGGGTTCTCGTTTCGGTGTGGTTCACAAAGAATTTGGTTTCCCTGCTGCTGATGCAAATATTCAAGTTGTTAACCACGGCCAAAACGTTTCCTTTGAATATATTGCTAAAGTTAACCCTGATTACTTGTTAGTAATCGATAGAGCTGCTACAGTAGGCGGCAGTGTTAGTGCTGAACAAACCTTAAACAATGATCTTGTGAAAATGACAGATGCTTATAAAAACAATAATATTATTTATTTAACTTCTCAAGTTTGGTATGTGGCTTCTGGTGGCTTAACTGGAACTAAAATTATGATTGAAGACATTGCTAAAGCATTTAGGTAGCATGACTTACTGAAATACCCTAATTCTAGGTGAATTAGGGTATTTTTATTTGTGGCATAAATCTAATAATAATCCAAAAATACATATATAGAGAAGGAAATATTGGAAAAATAAAGAATTCACAAGAACACTACTGTTTTTGCTTTCTCACTGAATGCGGTGGAGAATTACTCAAGCGGTCAAGGCAATATAGTACGTAACTAAAAAAAAGGGGAGGTAGTACAAGTGAGAAAGATCAGCATAACATTATGT
>JAAYMV010000100.1 GCA_012521185.1 Bacillota bacterium | reverse complement strand
CCACTCCTGATCGAACTGAACTAATATTCTCTTATAATATTCATCAGTCAATTTAGTTATCCTGCCCATTTTGCTAAGTAATCCTTAAGTTAGTTAAATATAAAAAAAGAATTCATAAGCTAGATTACCCTAGCTTATGAATTCTCCTGCTTACCCTTTATTAGGATGTCGGTACGAACTCCTCAAAGTTACAATGCGGTTAAACACTAAATTATCTAAAGCGGCTAACTTATTATCCCACACGAAATAACCATTTCTTAAGAATTGAAAATGGGTTACTCCATCTTTTACAAAATCCAAAATACTTGGTTCAACAATGGAATTTAATACCACCTTAGAATTAGGATTAATCGATTCTAATAGGTTTTCTTCAGTTGGCTGTTCATTAAATAATGATTCATAAAGTCGTACGGTGCAAGGCAAACCATGACTAGCACTTACCCAATGAATAGTTCCTTTTACCTTACGGCCAGTAAAACCAGAACCACTCTTGGTTTCTGGATCATAGGTACAGTGTAATTCTATAATATTGCCTTGTTCATCTTTGATCACTTCGTTACATTTAATGAAGTAACCATGCCGTAATCTAACCTCGCCTCCTAGAACCAATCGGTTATATTTCTTTGGCGGATTTTCCATAAAATCTTCTCGTTCGATATAAATTTCCCGTGTTAAAGGTACTTTACGGCTGCCAAGATTCGGATTAGTATAACTATTGTCTGCATCTACATACTCAACATGATCTTCATCCCAGTTTGTAATTACTACTTTTAGCGGATCTAAAACAGCCATTACGCAAGTTGCCTTTTCATTTAAATCTTGCCGCACAAAATGCTCTAACATTTCTACATCAACTGTACTTTCAGCTTTTGGCACACCAATTTCATTGAGAAAGGCAAAGATAGCATCTTGAGTGTATCCTCTTCTTCGCATACCTTGAATAGTGGGCAAACGTGGGTCATCCCAACCCTCTAGAACACCACTGTCAACCAATTGTTTTAAATAGCGCTTACTGGTAACTACACCGGTAATATTTAACCGACCAAACTCAATTTGTTGTGGTAGTGGATTAGGTAAATCTAAGTTTTCTAAAGTCCATTCATATAAAGGACGGTTATTAACAAACTCATTCGAACATAAGGAATGAGTAATACCTTCAATATAGTCTTGAATTGGATGAGCAAAGTCGTACATTGGATAAATACACCATTGATTACCTGTCCGATAATGCTCCGCTTTAATAATTCTAAAAATTACTGGATCACGCATCACAATGTTAGGGCTAGCCATGTCAATTTTTGCTCGAAGAACTTTTTCCCCTTCTTCAAACTCACCTGCCCGCATCCGCTCGAATAATTCTAAGTTTTCTTCAACAGAACGATCCCGATATGGACTATTTTTTCCTGGTTCAGTTAAAGTCCCTCGATATTCGCGGATTTCATCTGGGCTTAAATCGCATACATAAGCTAGTCCCTTTTTAATTAAGTAGACAGCATATTCGTAAATTTGCTCATTATAATCAGAACCGTAATAAGGTCCTTCATACTTAACACCAAGCCAATTCATATCTTCAATAATCGCATTTACATAACTAATATCTTCCTTTAAAGGGTTGGTGTCATCAAAACGCAAATTAAATTTTCCATTGTATTTTTTAGCAATGGAATAACTTATATTAATGGCATAAGCACTACCAATATGCAAAAAACCATTTGGTTCTGGTGGGAACCTGGTGTGTACTTTTGTTACTTTACCTGTCGCTAAATCATTAGCTACTATTCTATCGATAAAATTCATAGGTTCACGTTCTGTCATGTCCTTATAGCCACATCCTTCCAATATCCTTCTCTGCCTACTATTATCTAGTAACTTTTATTATATCATTAAAGATTTTAGATTTCTACCTTTGACACCGGCGTCTGCCAATAAAGTGAAAAAACTCTTTCAAAAGCAGCCAATCTTCTTTTAAGGTAGTTTTGCTTGCTAGATATCCTTGCCGAATTATTTCTGCACCTAAGAAAAATAAAGCATAAGTAATGTAAAAGTCTTTTATGTCACAAACAAACAGTGGTTTAATGTATAAGGTATCTAATGTCTTGCCCCATAGAAGCTTGTCCAGGCTTGAAGCACAAATTCCAGCTACTAACGATAAATAAAACGAGCTAGTCCAGAAGTTTTTCTCATTTCGGCTGAGATAAAAATGGTACCCTTCAATAATGAAAAACGCAAAAACGATATATAAAACAATATAACTCAGATTACTAATTTCCATACCTAATAAAGAACCTAGATAGGAACCATAAGTGTTATACTGGGGTTGAAGATAGATCAAATCGGGAATAATCTGAAGGTTAAGCTGCTCAACTCCTATGAAATAAACTAACAATTTTATTCCCTGATCAAGAAATACCAAGCCTAATATAGGCCAGATAGTGACAGCATAACCTCGGGGATATTTAAGCGCTAAGTAAGTAAACAGCAGCCCTGTTACAACTAAAAAACCTCCAGGTATAACAAGCAAAACCAGAAATCTATAAGTTTCGCTAATCATTCCACTAATCACCATCATAACCAAAAAAGCAAGCCATCCGAAAGCCATTATTGCTGAATTACGCAGATAATCTTTCATAATTTGCCTCCTTTTATGGCTGTTCTTTGATTGTGAGCTGATTATTCTTTTCTACAACTTCAATAAAAATAGGGCGTTCATTAGGGGTTTGGTTTGGGGTGTGGATGGTCATCATTAATCTACCATCAAAGGTTTTAAAAAACATACCATGTCCGCCATCTTTACCATAGATTGGTTCTGGCTCTTGAATCCAAGGACCAAGAATGTTCCCCGTTTCACTTCGAGCAATACCCATAGTATAACCTTGGTCTCCTTTACTAGACCATAACATTAATAACGCATTAGATTTTGTCCGGTATAAGAATGGTCCATCAGTTACATAGCCGTCTTTTTCTACTCCGTTAAAATTTCGTTTAAAGGCTCTTGCCCAAGGAGCTTCCGAAGCCTTGAACAAGAAATGCGGTTTACCAGCGGCTTCTTTTAAGTCTTTACTTAAAGGCAAGGCATGAATTTCGCCATCAACAATTTGCACCCACTCATGACAAAATACCATCCATGGATTTCCCTCAGGATCAACATATAAAGTCCCATCTAAACATTCCCAATCTCTTGGTGTAACTGGTCCATCACTATGAGGTACAAAAGGCCCTTTGGGATGATCTGCTACCAAAATTTGAGTTCCACGACAAACACCCGCAGCCTTAAAACTGGCAAACATATAATACTTGCCTTGATAAGCAAAAACTTCAGGTGCCCAGTAATTTTGATCAGACCAAAAATCCGTGGCCGGTCGAAATGCCGGATAAGGACCTTCCCAATCTTCTAGGTCTTTACTAACATAGACATCGAAACCAACTGCTGGACCACGCCAACAGTCTTTATCCGTCGTACCGAACAAATAATAAAGTCCTTCTTCTTCTACTGGCAAAACAAAAGGATCGCGCATTTGGATTTCACTTTTTTTCAAGTTTTTTTCCCCTCCAGGCATTATTTTCTAGTCTATCATAGGTACATTAAAAAAGCTATTGACTAGATATTAGCCAATAGCTTGCAAAACTACTACCATTAAAACTTAACTAAATCATCAACGTTGACTGGCATACCAGTACGTAAGGAAATGTTTCCGGCAACACCGGTTAAGATACTCATTGCACCATCAATGTGAGATGCAGCTCGGTTGAATGGGTCTGGCTCAGGATTACCAAAGATATCGTCTAAAAGACGTGGATCCCCGCCACCATGTCCACCTGGAGCTTCTTCTACATGTACTTCGTATGGTTCTTCACCGATTCGATGAACAACTATTTGTTTCATCCGCACCGCACCTTCTTGTGCAGCATCTCCACCAGCGTTAATATAAGTCTTTTCACCAACATTAACTTGGATACGACCTTTAGTACCGTTAAAGGCAATGCGATAACCTTCCCATGGCATGTAAGCATTTAATGAATAAGTTAGAATCGCATTGTTTTTATAGCGAACTAATACGCCTAGAGTGTCCTCGATACTGATACCATCACCAAATACGCTTTGGTCTCTTAAATAACCATCTTCATGCTCTGCATCTAAATATAAACCCTTCAATTGTTCGTTCTTAGATAGATCAAGTGCAAACGGGTCATTTTTAGCATGTTCCGAACCTGTACCACGATAATAGAAGTTTGTCATGCCACGATTTTCAGCATTTTCTCGACCGTAGAACATTAAATCACCAAAAGCAAATACTGTTTTTGGTTGAGTTCCTAGCCAGAAATTAACTAAATCAAAGTGGTGAGTTGATTTATGAACTAATAATCCACCACTATTACGTTTATCACGATGCCATCTTCTAAAGTAGTCTGCACCATGACGTGTATCTAATAACCATTCAAAATGAACGGAGTTAACTTGACCAATAGTGTCATTCATAATTAACTCACGAATTTTAGTATTATATGGAGAGTAACGATAGTTGAAGGTTACTCGTAAGTTTCTGCCAGTTCTTTTCACTGCATCAAGAATCTCTTGACATTTAACCTCGTCGATGGTCATTGGTTTTTCTGTAATTGCATCACAGCCTAATTCCATAGCACGGATAATATACTTGTGATGTGTTCTGTCGATAGTTGTCACAATTACTGCGTCTGGCTTTTCTTTCTCAATCATTTCGTCAAATTCATGAGCTAAATACGTATTAATTGGTGGGCAGTCCTCATATTTTTCTTTTAAATAGTTGACTGCATAATTCATTCTAGTTTGGTTAATATCACAAAAAGCAACGAGCTGACTAGTTTCTTTATAAGTGCTGACCAATGCCTCATAGAAAAAGCGAGCTCGGCCTCCTGTTCCAACTAGCACATACTTTTTCTTCATTAGATAAAACCTCCTCCAGGCTGATGTCTACATTCTATAGCAAAAAATTTAAAAAGGCTATAAGTTTATTGCTCAATTAATCATGAATTCAACCTATCTTGCTATTTAACCAAACAATGTTATAATCAATACCAGGGGGAAACACTATGAGCTTAACAAACTATAAGTTTCATATAGAATATCGAAAAAGTGCACCTTTTAATATGGACAATAAGCATAGTCATGAGTTGCACGAAATATACTATCTTCAATCTGGCGAACGCTACTATTTCATTGATGATCGGATTTATCATGTAAATCCTGGCGATATTATTTTCATACCCAAAAAAGTACTCCACCGAACAACAGCTGCGAATAACGACAACCATGAGCGAACAGTATTATACTTTAATGACAGTTTTTTAGCAGGGCTAGCTCCAAATAACAATAAGCAATCAATAATGACTTGCTTTTACCGGGAAAGCAAAGCACTACGTCTAAAGGTAGCAGAACAAAATACGATTGAAACAATTCTAGCAAAAATGGTTGCTGAGTACAAAAACCCTAAAGAAGATTCTGAAATATACTTGAAATCCCTTTTAATTCAGCTACTAGTCCACACCTCCAGAATTTCACCAATCGGAGATGGCGCTAACTTTGATCCACTGAATCCAATTCACGATAAAATCCACAAAATTGTCCGCTACATCCGACACAACTATCAAAAGCCAATCTGTCTTGCAGAAATAGCGGAGCAATTCTATATTAGTCAATTTTACTTATGCCGCATGTTCAAGGAAGTTACTGGATTAACTCTAATTGAATATCTCAATAATATCCGAATTAAAGAAGCCCAGCAATTATTAGAAAAAACTGATCTATCGATTACCGAGATTTCTGGCCTGGTCGGTTATGAAAACCAAACATATTTTGGCAGAATGTTTAAACGAATTACTGGTACTACTCCCCGTGAATATCGAAAAGCTAGATTCACGATCTAGTGTTACCCTTTTTTATTTTTTTTAAGTTGAAGGATTTCCCAGCTCAGACTGGTATCTTCATTATATACAATTATCAGTGGAGGAATTGCGAAGATGAATTTACAGTTTCCAAAAGATTTTATTTGGGGAGTAGCTACTGCAGCTTATCAAATTGAAGGTGCCTATAATCAAGACGGGCGCGGTGAATCTATCTGGGATCGATTTAGCAAAACACATGGGAAAATCCTCAATGGCGATACTGGTGACGTAGCTTGCGATCATTATAATCGATATCAAGAAGACGTGGCTATGATTAAAAACCTAGGAGTAGATTCCTATCGTTTTTCGATAGCTTGGCCACGAATTTTTCCAAATGGTTTTGGCAAACTAAATCCTAAAGGCCTCGATTTCTACAAACGCTTAGTTAATGAACTGTTAGAAAACGATCTAATTCCCTGTGCTACTTTATATCACTGGGATTTGCCGCAAGTTTTACAAGATAAAGGTGGCTGGACAAATCGAGATACAGCGAAATGTTTTCAAGACTATGCCGCAATCATGTTTCAAGAGTTCGGTGACGTAGTCCCCTACTGGATAACTTTAAATGAACCTTGGTGTTCGGCTCAAATGGGTTATGGTAACGGACAGCACGCCCCAGGGATTAAAGATCCAAAACAAGCAATTCAAGCTGCTCATTATTTGTTATATGCCCATGGCTTAGCAGTAGAAGCTTTTCGTTCTGTAACAGGTAATGGACAAATTGGTATTACTTTAAACATGTCACCGAAGTATCCAGCTTCCGATAGTCCTGAGGATGTAGCTGCTGCTCAACGTGGCTTTGCTGCAGACGTTGGATGGTATCTAGATCCTGTTTTAAAAGGAGCCTACCCAGAAGAGATTTTCCAAATCTATAAAAAACACAATCTAGCACCAGAAATGGAAGCTAAAGATTTAGATGTTATCAGCACTGCTATAGATTTTTTAGGAATTAATTACTACCATCGAAGAATTCTTGGAGCCGGTAATCCAGACTCGATCTTTAACTATAAAAGTTATCCAAGTGTCTATGAAAAAACCAGAATGGGCTGGGAAATTTATCCAGAGGGAATTTATGATTTGCTAGTTTATCTCAACAAAACTTATGGAGATTTGCCTTTATTTATAACGGAGAATGGCGCTTGCTTTGACGACCAGCTTGTCGAGGGTGAAGTGCATGATCATCAACGCACGAAATATTTACAAGACCACTTTGTTCAATGCCATCGGGCGATTGAAGCCGGTGTTCCTTTAAAAGGCTTTTATGTTTGGTCATTAATGGACAATTTTGAATGGGCTTACGGCTATGATTATCGTTTTGGTATCGTTTACGTTGATTATGAAACTCAAACGCGATACCTAAAAGACAGTGCAAAATGGTATAGAGAATTCCTAACTACGCAAAAATAAAAAATGGCTTTTTCCAGTACTAACTGGAGAAAGCCATTTTTTCTATTGCTTACCTCTAATCAACCGATAAATCCTTGGCAAATCAAAAGCTGTTATAATTCCAAGCAGCTGACCACTTTCTGTTCCATCATCACTTATCAATACGGCCTGTAAACGAGTACCATTATGATGAAATTCATCAAATAAGCGAATAATATCAAATAAAGAGCAGTCCTGAGTAACAAATCGATAGTTATCGGGTTTATCCAAGTAATTTAGAACCACTTCTACTTTTTCTTCTACTAAGAATCCTTGATCTGAAATCCGATCTGCTAACCAATAGGTAATTGCTTCTGCTGTTAATAAACCAACGAATTCTCGACCACGATAAACTGGAATTTTAGAAAATGAATGCTCAAACATTCGCTTAGCTACCGTACTTAAAGCTTCATCACACTCACAGGTTACTACTTTCCGCAAAAATAATGGTGTTACTCGCGGCGGTGTAGTTAATAAATCACGAATCGCTTCTAAGCGCTCTACTACCTGATCATGTGGCTCAGCAATTGGTTCATCGTTGATCCGTTCATGGACAATAGCATTACGTAAATCACCGTATTCCCTTAATTCCACAGCAATATCTCGAACAAAAGGATCATAATTAGCTGCATCAGCAACTAATTGATAGAAAGGACGATTACGTGTATTTTTACTAATGGTCTTTAAAGCTCCCTCAATCTCTACAAAAGCATTTAAAAAACGTCGTGAATTTTGGTACGCCATACCAACAGCCCCTTATGGTTTGTAACTAATCTTCAATTGTACTTTACCAAGCAAACCTGACTTAATCTTTGCCTGAACAAGACGATTTGCTAAAGTATTAGTTACCTGAAGTTGAATCTGGTTAATCCCGGGTTTAACAAGATTAGTGATTTCAAATGAATAAGGTGCTAACAACCTTACTCCAGCTGCTTGCTGATTAACTGTTAGCTCTGCTATCTCATGGACTTCACCAAAATCTATTTCCACCTTAACAATTTCAGCAAAATCATTGATAACAAAATTATTTTCGTAAATAATCTTACCAGAGAAATCTGCTAATTCAGGAATTGTTGTCCAACAGATTAACCCCTTGTGCAACTGGGAATCTAACAATGGATTAGTTGATCGCCAATTACTGGATAAATCAATCACCTTTTGTATTAATTGTACTTGCTGATTCTGCTTAAACAATTGATAAGGTTGATTTGGATCAACCATAATAATCAGATTTCCGCGAACAGGCAAGTCGAGCTCTAATTCCATTCTTTGCTGATCGACTGCGAAAACAGGCAATTCAGTAATTGTTCCATTCCAAGCATCCCACGCCTCAGTTTTACCAATCACATTTAATCGAATTTTGCGTTTAATTGCTTGCATTCCTTCATTAACTAACAGGAAAAAATGCACACCATCCTTAATCACATGAGAAAGGCGTAAATCAGTTGCGATTTCGGAAACAAATAAATCGGGTTCTAGTACTTGCCGGATTTTCTCCACCAGCTCTGAAAAAATAGTTATTTCACTAACTGGCAAGTTAATTCTTAACTGTGCTGGATTGTAAACAATCACTGTTCCACCTTCTGCAATAAACTGCTCCACTTTAGTTTGAGCTTTGGACGTTAAATGGTTAAGATCTTCGATTACTAAAACCCGATAGCTTTGTTGACAAATTTTGAGTGTTCCTCCGTCAACTTCTACACTAGATTCTAATAATTTGTTCTCTAAATAGTTAAATTCAATTTGGTGTTCAAATAATGGACGAACAATTTGCCATGGTAGATGATCTTCCTCACAGAGAACTGCTACTTGAGCTTGGTTAACGCTGTCTGTCATCAACCAGCTCATCCGTTTAATGTAATCAGAAATAATCCGATAATGAGGCCACCAAATATTGTTTGGTCCAACATCAGGCGGACGCTCATCAAACCGGCCTTTACCTTCAATCGAATAAAAAAATGCATGAGGATAAAGCAAATTCACTCCACGAACAAATAACCAATCCATGTACCACTTCATATCTGCAACAGTAAATGCCCAATGGACACCATTAGGACCACAACAGCCAAAACACTCATTTGAATTACGCCGTTTCCCAGAATGCCTAGCCGCATCAGCAGAACATTTTCCTTGGGTACTATGAACGCCAGTGATTCCTTTTTCATCCTCTGGAGCTACCCAGCGCCAAACCACATCTTGACCAGGAATTTGAAAATAATTTAACAACCCGATTTCGTCACTAGCCTCTGGATGACCTGTTAAAGCAATGCCATGCTCTTCACACCATTTAGAAATAGGGATATAGTACGAACGAAGTAATCTTTTATTAATCGCCTGCTTATACTGCTTGCGTTTTACAGCGGTAACTTCACCAGCATCAAACCACAGAACCGGGAGGTCTAATTCATCACAGCCAAAACTAATATAATCTTGGAGAAAATTTGTAGTCCAAGGTCGTAATCCACGACGAGAACGACGACCTAGAATAGCAGGTTCATCAGTAAACATGGCTATAATTGTATTACCAAAATAATCTTTTAACACTTCATAATAACGGTCATGGGTTAAATTAATATAAGTCTTCATGGCTTGAGGATTTAGTAGATCAGCAGCTGCCGGAGCATCAGGCTGACCATCATCTTCACCAAAATGAATCCCTCGAATAGTTCCACGAGAATAAGTTTCAATAAACATTAGTACAGACCATTGTTCCTGGTCAGGAGCAGCAAAAACTACTTTTCCTTGCTCACAAGCTAACTTCATTGTCGAACTGGCATCAATCGAATTTTCACTTATTTTTTTTACTGCCTGCACAGACACAAGTAAGTCATCTGGATCATCGAACTCAGGTACCAATTCAATTTTTCTATCACTAACTGGGTATTCTTTCATTAATAAACCACGACTTGCAAAACGAGGATTGGTCGCGACAACTTGTCCATGAGCAGATCCTGATGGATACATTGCCTCATCATAAAGAATTACTTTCATACCTAGCCTTTTCGCTTCCTCGACTGCACAAGTAACCAGCTCCATAAACCGATCAGATAAATATTCTATCTCTTTTGGGATCCCTATTCTAGGATGAATAATGAATCCCATTACTCCTTTAGCTTTGAAATCATGAATTTGTCGAATTATTTCATCCTCAGTTAGCCGATCATTCCAAAACCAAAAAGGAATTGGTGTGTATTCATCCGCTGGCTGAAGAAATTGTCTTCTAAGTTTTTGCATGGTCACACCTCCATCACATAAAGGCTTCAATACTATATTACCCGATCTTGTAAAAGTTTCCTGCTCCCAAAAGTATAAAAAAAGCATATCTCTTACGAGATACGCTGATTGATTGCTTTATTGCCAATATCTGATCGATAATGCATACCATAAAAGTTCAGGTGATGAATCCCCTGATAAGCTCGGTTTTGGGCTTGTTCTAAACTATCAGCTAATCCAGTTACAGCCAGTACACGTCCACCAGCTGTTTTTATACAATTACCGTCATAAACTGTGCCGGCGTGAAAAACTTCAAGATCATCAAACTTGGCTAATGCTTCTAAGCCCGTAATTTCATTACCGGTTGGATAGGGACCAGGATATCCTGGTGAAGCTAAAACTACAGTTAAAGCTGCTTGTTCATTCCAGTTTATCTCAATTTGATCCAACTGATGATTCACACAAGCTAATAAAATATCTACTAAATCACCAGCCAAACGCGGCAGAATCACCTGAGTTTCTGGGTCACCAAAACGAGCATTGAACTCAATTACTTTTAAACCTTTTTCAGTTATCATTAAACCGGCATATAAAACTCCGGTAAAAGCTCGATTTTCTGCAAGCATGGCTTTCGCTGTTGGTTTAAGCACTTGCTCAACAGCCTGGTCAATAAAAGCTTGACTAAAGTGAGGTACTGGAGAATAGGCACCCATACCTCCTGTATTCGGACCTAAATCTCCATCAAAAGCTTGCTTATGATCCTGAGCTAACGGCATCGGAATGACTGTCTCACCGTCTACAAAGGCCATCAAGGACAGTTCTTCACCTTCTAAATATTCTTCGATAACTACCTTTTGGTGAGTACCGCTACTAAAAACTTGGTTAACAGCAGCAACTGCATCATCCATATTAAAAGCAACAACAACTCCTTTACCTGCAGCCAAACCATCAGCCTTAATTACAATTGGAACACCTATCTCATTAAGATAAGCTAAGGCTTCTTTAGCGTTAGAAAAAACACGATAATCAGCAGTTGGAATCTTATATTTTGCCATTAAATCTTTGGCAAAGGCTTTACTTCCCTCAATGATAGCTGCCGCTTTAGTTGGGCCAAAAATTTTCAAGCCTTGTGCTCTAAATTGATCAACAATACCATGGGCTAAAGGTTCTTCTGGACCCACAACAGTTAAATCGATTTGTTCTTGCTGGACAAATTTAACTAATTCTGAAATCTGTTTTTCAGAAATTGGTACATTTTCAGCTACTAATCTAGTTCCCCCATTTCCTGGAGCACAATAGACTTTTTCAACCTGAGGGCTTTGCTTGAGTTTCCAACACAAGGCGTGTTCTCTACCACCACTACCAACAACTAAGATTTTCATGAAGTACCCTCCCGATAACATACCTTTCGTCCTTGAAGATAAACTTTCCCTAACACACAGTCTTCTACCGTAGGCGGATAAAGTGCATGCTCTATTTGTTGAATTTTACTACTTAAACTGAGCAGATCGTCATCTGTACTGACTTCAACTGCTTTTTGCACTATAATTGGACCTGTATCCATACCTTCATCAACAAAATGAATTGTAACACCTGTTACTTTGACACCATAAGCTAATGCTTGTCCTATAGCATCCTTTCCGGGAAAAGCTGGTAATAAAGAAGGATGGATATTGATAATCCGACCACTATAAGGTTCTAACAGAATTGGTCCTATCAGACGCATATAACCAGCTAAAACTAGAAAATCAATCTGATATTCTTCCAAAAAACTTAAAATATGACGCTCATAACTAGCTTTCGAAGGGAAATCCTTCGGACTAACCATCAAAGTTGGAGTTTGCCAGTGTTTAGCTCGATCGATCACCTTAGCTTGTGGCTGGTCACAGACCAACAATGCTACTTGGATCTTTGCATGTTCAGCAAAAAACTCCATAATTGCTTGATAGTTTGACCCACTGCCAGAAGCAAAGACGGCTATTCTTTTCATTGATTAGCCTCCTTAAAAATAACCTGTTGCTTTCCAGCAGTAACCTTACCAATTTGATACACTGGTTCACCTAGTTGCTCAAAATGTTTTAAGGTCGCTTCTAATAAATCATCTTTGACCACTAATACCATTCCAATACCCATATTAAACGTATTATAAAGATCACTATGGGTTAACTGACCTTCCTCAGCTAATAACCGGAAAATAGCAGGCACTGGCCAACTACCTAATTCAATTTCAGCATTACAACTGCCAGGTAATACTCGGGGAATGTTTTCAATAAAGGAACCTCCAGTAATGTGAGCCATGCCTGCAGGCGGTAATTGTTTAATTAAACCCTTAAGGGCATTAACATATATTCTTGTAGGAGTTAGTAATATTTCACCAAGAGTTTTTCCTTGGTCAAATATTGCATTTAAGTCAAATTTATCATTACCCACTAATAATTTCCGTACCAAGGAAAACCCATTACTATGTAAACCGCTACTCGGTAAACCTAGAATTACATCGCCTGGCTCAATAGTACTACCATCAATAATCTGATCCTGCTCTACTATACCCACACAAAAACCTGCTAAGTCATATTCTCCAGCTTGATAAAACCCAGGCATTTCTGCAGTCTCACCGCCGATTAAAGCACAGCCTGCCTGAACACAACCTTCAGCAATGCCAGCTACAATTTGTCCTACTTTGGATGGCTCAATTTTACTGGTAGCTAAATAATCAAGAAAGAACAATGGCTCAGCACCGATTACTAAAATATCGTTAGCGCACATCGCAACTAAGTCAATCCCAATAGTATGATGCTGATTCAACTCAAAAGCGATCTTTAATTTTGTACCTACCCCATCAGTACCTGATACTAAAACTGGTTTACGATACTGTTCAATTGGCAATTTAAACAAAGCAGCAAAACCGCCTAGGCTACTCATCACTTCTGGACGAGTAGCCCTAGCCACATGGGCTTTAATCTCTTTTACCGCTTGATAACCAGCTTCAATATTAACTCCTGCCTTTTTATACGCGTCACCCATTTTTGCCAACTCCATTTTCATTTGGATATATTTCAGTTGGATATTGGCCTGTAAAACAAGCTAAGCACAGACCATTCACCCCATGTTCTTGCAGTAAAGCCTCTCTCAATCCCTCGACACTCAAGAACTCTAATGAATCAGCTCCAATGTATTCACAAACCTCAGCTAATGTTTTATGGGCTACAATCAATTCCTCCCTATCAGAGCTGTCAATTCCGTAATAACAAGGATGAGCTACTGGCGGAGAACTAATCCGGACATGAATTTCTTTAGCACCAGCATCCTTTAACATTCTCACAATTCTGCTAATGGTGGTACCTCGAACGATGGAATCATCTATAATTACAATTCGTTTCCCTTCTACTACTTTCCGCACAACACTTAGTTTCATCCGCACACCCTCGTAACGAATTCGCTGGGAGGGTTTGATAAAGGTTCGGCCAACATAACGATTCTTAATCAAACCAACTTCGTAAGGCAAACCAGTAGCCTGAGCATAACCCATTGCTGCTGAAATACTTGAATCAGGTACACCCATAACCACATCAGCATCAACAGGATGCTCTTTTGCTAACTTCTCTCCTAACAACTTGCGGCTTTGATGAACATTAATGCCATTTATATTACTATCCGGACGAGCAAAATAAATAAACTCGAAACTGCACAAGGTTTGATGAGCTGTCCGTGTAAATTGGCCAGTCTGAAGTCCATCTTGATCAATAACGATTAATTCACCCGGTTGAACATCGCGAATATACTCAGCTCCAATCACATCAAAAGCACAAGTTTCCGAGGCTAAGCAATAAGCACCATCTACCTTACCTAAGACAAAGGGACGTAAACCATTCGGATCTAAAGCCGCAATCATTTGATTCTCTGTTAAGACAATAATAGCATAGGCTCCCTTGATCATACTTAAAGCCTCTTTTAACGCTAAATCAATTTGATCATAAGCAGAGCGAGCCATTAAATGAGCAATTACTTCTGTATCGCTTTCAGTTTGAAAGATCGAACCTTGGCGCTCTAAATAACGTCTGATTTGCGATGCATTGACCAAATTTCCGTTATGGGCAAGAGCAAAAGTACCAGCCCGATATTTAAAAACCAAAGGCTGGGCATCAGTGATTTTATTGTCCCAGGCGGTGGTGTGACGCACATGCCCAACAATCCGATCCCCTTGTAGTTTATTTAATCTATCTGTAGTGAATACATCAGTAACTAAACCTAAGCCTTTGTGAACAGTAAACTCTTGTCCATCAGTTGCTGCAATACCACAACTTTCTTGACCACGATGCTGTAAGGCATGTAACCCATAATAAGCCATTTCGACAGCCTGAGGATGACCAAAAATACCGAAAACCCCACATTCCTCAGTAAACTTGTCATCAACTAATCGTTGATCATGCATGGGATTGCACCCTTCCATGTTTTTTCTAGTTCAACCACAGATGTTGCAATAATTTCTTCACCATTTAAACGCAAAATATAGTTACCACTATTATTTACTTGACCTATAACAGCTAATTCTACATCATAAGTTGCTGCTAATTGCTTTAAAGCAGCTAATTTTTCTTCGTTTAGGCTTACTACAACCCTGGACTGAGCTTCGCCAAACAAGATTACACTTGTTGGTAGACTGCTGTTCAAATTAAGCTCCAATCCAAAGGGCGTTTCCATTACTATCTCAGCTAAAGCTACTGCCAGACCTCCTTCGGAAAGATCGTGAGCTGATGCAAGCAAACCTTGCTGAATAGCAGCTAAAACAAGTTTTTGAACCCGTGCTTCATATGCTAGATCAAAATCAGGCAGTTTGCCACTGATTTCTCCATCGATTAGCTTTTGTAACTGACTGCCGCCTAAACCAGGTACAGTTCTACCTAATAACACCACAACATCTCCAGCTGTTTTAACATGTTGAGTAGTAATATGATCAAGTTTTTCAATTACACCAACCATACCAATAATCGGTGTCGGGTAAATAGCGTTTCCATTAGTTTCATTGTAAAGACTAACATTACCTGAAACCACTGGCGTCCCAAATTTTAAGCAAGCCTCGCTAATCCCAATAGCAGCTTGTTCAATTTGCCAAAAAACTTCTGGATTTTCGGGACTGCCAAAATTTAAACCATCGGTAATCGCTAACGGTTTAGCACCAGAACAAACTAAATTACGAGCAGCTTCCGCAACTGCAATAGCACCACCTGTGTATGGATCTAAGTAAATATATCCAGCATTACAGTCAGTGGTAATTCCGATAGCTTTATTTGTTTCAGGAATACGAATAATAGCAGCATCAGAGCCTGGTCTAACAATGGTATTGTTACCAGACAAATAATCAAACTGTTGGAAAACCCACTCTTTACTAGCAATACTTGGCATAGCTAGCAATTGCTTTAAAGTTTCAGTTCCATTGTTAATAGATAAATCTTCTACAAGTTTAGCCTGATTCTCACGGAAACTAGCCGGCTCCCTAGAAGGTTGATGATAAACAGGAGCTTCTTCTGCCAAGTAATCAACAGGCACATCGGCTACAACTTGTCCTTTATGCAACAAGCGCATGCGACCATCGTCTGTTACCCGACCGATGGTTACCGCAGTTAAACCCCATTTTTGGCAAATTGCTTCTACTTCCTGTTCACGACCTTTTTCTACAACTAATAACATTCGCTCCTGAGATTCGGATAACATCATTTCATAAGCAGACATATTTGGATCTCTTTGGGGGACTAAGTCTAAATTAAGTTCAATACCATTTCCAGCTTTGCTAGCCATCTCAGCACTAGAGGAGGTTAACCCTGCAGCACCCATATCTTGAATACCTAATAAGACATCTTTTTCAATTAACTCTAAACATGCTTCCATTAGTAATTTTTCAACAAAAGGATCACCTGCTTGTACGGCAGGTAGTTCAACTGCAGCTTCGTCGCCAAACTCCACAGATGCAAATGTAGCACCATGAATACCATCTCTGCCTGTAGCGGCGCCTACATAAACAACTGAATTGCCAACACCTTTAGCAATTCCACGCTGGATTTGATCATGACGAATTAAACCGACGCACATCGCATTAACCAGTGGATTTCCTTCATAACTAGAATCAAAATAGATTTCACCACCGACCGTTGGGATACCCATCCGATTGCCATAGCCAGCAATCCCAGCAACTACGCCTTTAAATAAATATTTCATCCGATCATTAGCTAATTCGCCAAAACGTAAGGAATTTAGGAGGGCAATAGGTCGAGCACCCATAGAGAACACATCTCGGAGAATTCCACCAACACCAGTTGCAGCCCCTTGATAAGGTTCTACTGCTGATGGATGGTTATGAGACTCGATCTTAAAAGCAATCCCTAAACCATCACCAATATCAACAATGCCAGCACCTTCACCTGGACCTTGTAGAACTTGTGGTCCAGTTGTTGGAAACTTTTTAATCACTGGTTTAGAATTCTTATAACTACAATGTTCAGACCACATTACACTGAAAAGACCTAACTCGGTATAATTTGGTAAACGACCTAACAATTTTTGAATCAAAGCAAATTCATCATCAGAAACAGCCATTTGACGATAAATCTTCTCTTCTGCAATTTGTTCAGGAGTTGGTTCGTTATAGTAAGCCATTGCTATCCCTCCAACTTCTTATCATTGATGAAAACAGTTTGCTGCCGTCAACAGAGCCTAATAGCTGATCGCAAGCTCGTTCTGGACGAGCCATTATGCCAAGCACATTACCTTTGCGATTAATAATCCCTGCAATATTATTTAATGAACCATTGGGATTGTTATGGTATCTAAAAACTATCTGACCCTGTTGTTCTAATTGTTCTAAAGTAACAGGATCACAATAATAATTACCTGCCCAGTGAGCAATCGGCAAATCCAACTGCGCTTTTTCTTGATAATCACATGTAAATGCTGTTTGGTTATTTTCGACAATTACCGGTACATTACAGCATTTAAACTTCAAGTCTGCATTAGGCAGCATTGCCCCAGGCAGTAAATTACATTCTAATAGAATCTGAAATCCATTGCCAATTCCTAAAACCAACTTGCCATCTTCAGCAGCCTTTTTAATTTCCGTCATAATTGGAGATAACTTAGCAATAGCCCCACTACGTAGATAATCGCCGTAAGCAAACCCTCCAGGGATAATAATCCCATCATAAGCATCTAGACTAGTTGTCAAATCGGAGACTATTTCCACCTGAACATCATACTGCGTTAATACCTGATAAACTTCATGTTCACCACTGGTTCCCGGGAAAACAACTATGGCAGTTTTCATGGTTAAACCTCCAATAACTCAAAACGATAATCTTCAACTACTGTGTTCACTAATAACTTCTGACAAATTTCATCAACTAGTCGTTCCCCTTCAGCCCGCTCTTCTACGTCTAAATCAAATTCAATATACTTGCCGATCCGCATATTATTTACTTGAATATAATTAGCATAATGGAGTGAATTTTGTGCAGCTTTCCCTTGTGGATCTAAAACAGCTTCCTTTAAAGTTACAAAAACCTTAACCTTATACATAGCTTATCCCCCAATAATTAAGTATATTTTCAAGCCTATTGATAGTCAGCTAAATCTGAATTAGCTAATACTTTTTCTTTCGTACTTTGTCTCTTCGCTAATAAAGCTTGCTTTATTTCTGGATATTTTAAACTAAGAACTTGCGCTGCCAAAATTCCGGCATTAATGGCACCTGCTTTACCAATTCCAACTGTAGCAACTGGAATTCCTCCAGGCATTTGCACTATTGAAAGCAATGAATCAAGACCATTAAGTGTTGATTTCATCGGTACCCCAATTACCGGCAAAACGGATTTGGAAGCAATCACTCCAGCCAAATGTGCTGCTCCCCCTGCACCAGCCACAATTATTTCAATTCCTCGTTCTTCAAGTCCACTAATATATTCCCCTAATTCATCAGGTGTTCTATGGGCTGATAATGCCCTTTTCTCATAGCCAATTTGTAATTCTTCTAACACTAAACAAGTTTCACGCATTGTTTCCCAATCTGAGGTACTTCCCATAATAACACTTACTAAAGGTTGACTCATCAGTGTTTTCCTCCTTTTTCAGTTTACAATTTTATAGTAACAGAGTTTAGAATGCTAGTCAATAAAAAATCCGAATATTAACCACAGCGAAAAGGTTAATATTCGGATTTGTGGATTCAATCTTTTGAATTATAGCGATTAATTCCATCACCAATTAGATTAAAACCTAGTACACTTAAACCTATAGCAATTCCTGGAAAAACAATCGTCCAAGGGGCTAAAGTGGCAAATGACTGAGCTTCCCGCAACATTCTTCCCCAGCTGGCCTGGGGTGGTTGTACGCCAATACCCAGATAGCTAAGAGAAGCCTCAGCCAGAATAGCTGCAGCAAAACTCGCCGTACCCTGAACCAAAATCGGACCTAAAGCATTAGGAAGCAAGTGTTTAAAGACTATCCGCCATGGTGATGCTCCAATGGCCCTGGCAGCCATGACATAATCCATTTCACGCAGTTTTAAAAAATTACTTCGAGTAATGCGCATAAAAACCGGAACATTACCGATAATAATTGCAATAATAATTGGTGTTTTGCCTGAACCTAAAATAGTGACCAGTAATAAAGCTAAAAGAAAAGAAGGAAAAGCATAGATTCCATCAGCAATACGCATCAAAAATTCATCCCAGGCATGAGAAGTATAGCCAGCAATAGCACCTAAGGTAATGCCAATAACCATACCAACAGTTACTGCAATTATACTAACAGTTAATGTTGTTTGACCGCCAACCATAATCCGGCTAAGTAAATCTCGTCCATACTGATCAGTGCCAAACAAATTAGTTTTCGACGGAGCTATAAACCGGTTTCGAATAGCCATCTGATTTGGATCATAAGGTGTATAAAAAAAACCAACAACTGTAACAACAAAAACGATCAAAATAAATAAACAGCCTAAAATCAACGGAAAATTAATTTTCTTTAACCTCATCGTGCACCTACCTATTCAAAGCGAACTCGCGGATCCAATGCAGCAATTAAGAAATCAAAACAAAGATTAGCTGTTAAAATTAGCACTGCCCCAATAAACACTAATCCTTGAACTAAAGGTAAATCACGTTGTAATACCGCTGCTAACAGCAACTGTCCTAAACCTGGTAAGCTAAAGACTTGTTCAATCACGATAGTTCCAACCAATAATTGAGTCAAATGAATGCCCGCTACTGTAAAAATACTAATAGCCACATTGCGCAAGGCATGTTTGTAGAGAACTTTACCTTGAGGTAATCCTTTACTGCGTGCGGTGCGTAAATAGTCCTCGCGAAACTCATCAAGCATATTTGCTCTTACAACCCGGGTTAAAACAGCAGCTCTTGGCAGAGCTAAAGCCAAAACAGGCAAAATAAAACTAACAAATGAACCATAACCGCCTGGCGGCAGCCATTGAAGCTTAACAGCGAAAAGTTGAATTAGCAAAATACCAATCCAAAAAGCAGGAACTGACATTCCAATTTGCATGATTAAGGAACCAAGTAAGTCAAGGACACTGCCTCCCTTCACCGCTAAACCAATACCTAACGGTATACTAATCACTAGGGATAAAATTACTGCTAAAAATGCTAACCATAGGGTTAAAGGTAGAGCATCACTAATTAAGTCACGAACAGGAACACTATAACGAATTGATTGGCCTAAATCGCCACGAAATACACCAATAATCCACTTAAAGTATCGTACAACTATATTTTCATTTAACCCTAGCTGTTCACGAATTATCTCGCGACTTGCTGGATCACCTTCAGTACCCAAGATCAACAAGCTAGGGTCACCAGGGAGGACCTGAATCGCCAAGAAGGTTATTAAACTAACGAAAATAATAGTGGTAATAAAGCTGATTAGTTTTTCTGCAATAAACTTCATAATCTAGTCCTCCCTAACAACAATCGCGAACTATCGGTATAAAGCTGCTACATCAATTACATAAATCGGGTAGTTTTTCCAACCTTTAAGATCCTTACTGGTAATTACTAACTGACTTGGATCCATAATAAATACTCCAGCCACATTTTCAGTCATGATTTTTTGCGCCTGTCGATATAATTGAACTCGTTGTTCATCTGGGACATCTATAGCCTCAGCAATTATTCGATCGTATTCTTGATTGTCAAAATTAAAGAAATTCCGTGATGAATCACTTGTATATCTAACCAAAATGGCATGAGGATCTAATTTACCAGTTAAACCAACAATAGACAATTGGTAGTCTCTTTGAGTATAAACCTTATCTAACCAAGTTCCCCAGTCTATAATTTCAATATTTGCTTTAATTCCAACTCTATTTAACTGCTCTGCAATAATCTCACCAGTATTTACATGTAAGCTATACTGAGCTGGCAAGTAAAAAGTAAATTCCAGCTTGTCATAACCGGCTTCCGCTAATAACTTTTTAGCTCTATCAGGATCATAAGGATAAACATCTTCTAAGGAGTCATTATAAAACTTAGGCATTGCTGGACTTAATCCAGTATAAATTGGATCTCCATTACCCCATGCTGCACCAAAAATAATTTCTTCTCGATCAATTGCTAAAGCTATTGCCTGACGAACTCGCAGATCTTTTAAAATCGGATCTTGATTATTAATCACCAATAATTGAACCAAATTCATAGGTGCGGCAAGCACGTTAATTCGTGGATCCCCTTCCACTTGATGCAATAAACTAGCATCCAATCGGGGAATCAAATCAACAAATCCGGTTTTTAAGTTTAAAATGGCACTATGGTCATCTGGAATAATCCGGAAATTCACTTCTTCAAAGTAGGGTTTAGCATCTGCCCAATGCTCATCAAACCTGGCAAGCTTAATACTTTGGTTAGGCCGCCATTCTACAAACTTATACGGACCAGTGCCAATTGGCTGATTTGCTAAATTTGCTGCATCCTTCGGATAAATAGCCATCGCTAAGTCAGCAAATTCATAAATCAAGGGGCCATGAGGAGCTCTCAGCTTAACTATTACTCTGTTATCCTCACCATAAACACTTTCGATAGCTTGATACTCGCCAGCCTTTTGCCCAATTTGCGGGTCGCGAGCCCGATTGATGGCGTTTACTACATCATCGACTGTAACTTTTTGTCCATTATGAAAGTAAGCATCTCGCAAATAGAAAGTATAGACAGTTTGGCTAGGATCGATCTCCCAATGGGTAGCCAGGGCTGCTTCCAATTCACCATACTCATTGGCTTTGACTAAACCTTCATAGATATTAAACGCTATCTCTACCGTAGCCGCTGCCACAGAACGAGTCGGATCAAAACTATCTGGATCGGCCTGAACAGCAATATTAAGCACTTTTTCATTGGCTGCCGCCATCGGTACTGTCAAAATGAACAAACTAATCACTATTACTATTAAGCGCAAAGCTTTTTTATTCTTCATCATATCTCTCCTCTCTTAAGCCTGCAAACCTTCAGCTAAAATCCTTAATACATTTTGAATGAACTGTAAATGCTCATCGGTTTTTTCTGCAGGCAAATCACTGAATTTATCAATTAACTCCTTGCCTACCGAATGATAAACAAAGAAGGCTGCTTCAGGGCAAATGTCTTGCTTTACTTGCCCTTTAGCTCGAGCAATTTCTAATAATCGAATAAAATCGTTAGCTCGTAATTCCTTATTTTCGGTAAGCTCATTGTGTAAAGTTTCATCTTTACTTTCCCAAAAATTAATTGCCACTTGATGATGTAAGGGATGTTCTATCGCAAACAAATAAGACCTTTGATAATACTTGATTAACGTACCAAAAAAGTCTTGTTCATTCTCAAACACATCCCAAAGATATTCTCTTTTTAAATCGTAAACTATGCCAACTATGTATAAATATAAGGCACGTTTATTCTCGAAATACTGATACATGCTTCCTTTAGCAATTCCAGCATTATTAACTATTCTTGTTAATGAAGCTCTCTCATATGGATATTTAGCAAACTCCTCCAGGGCAGCATTAATTACTGCTTCTTGTTTAGCTGCTGGTAAGTTCAAAAAAGTCTCTCTAGGCATAACTCACCTCCACTGAACATTTGTGACTAGGTAGTCACATGTTCGGAAAATAATAAGGACTAACTCAGTCCTTATTATATGACTACACGGTCACATATACACTTATAGTATATCATCTGTTTAAAACTGGTGCAAGTAAAAAATGCAAAAATATAACAATTAAAATATAATTAATCCAACTACTGCCGAGGCGATGATCACTTTAATCGGATCAACCTTGTAATAGCGGACAGCAATAAATACAGCAATTGCAATCAGAACCGCTCTCAAATCAGGTAATCCAAGACTGGTACCGCCATTAACTACAAAAAGCGTATTGCGAATAATAAAGATAGCTGCAGCTCCAATTAAGCCAGCTACTGCCGGACGAATACCGGAAAATACAGCCTTCATAATCGGATGTTCTTGATACTTTTCAAGAAATCTAGCTAACAAAAGAATAATGATCAATGAAGGTAAAGCTACTGCTGTTGTTGCAAGTAAGGAACCTAATACTCCAGCACTTTTATAACCGACAAAAGTAGCCGTATTAACAGCCACCGGGCCAGGAGTCATTTCAGCAATAGCTAAAATATCAATAAACTCTTGAGTAGTAATCCATTGATAGGCCTCAATTTCTTGCTGAATCAACGGTAACATAGCATAACCGCCGCCAATAGTAAATAATCCTACTTTAAAAAAAGAAATAAATAATTCCCAATAAATCACTTTATCATCTCCAAGATCATTTATAGTTCGGCAAATAGTGATAAACTACATAACCAACAAATGCACCAAGCAGAATAATCCATGCCGCATGAACGCTAGTAAATAGATTTAACGCTAATGACCCGATAATAATAGTCATGGCTATTTTACTATGAAAGTTAACACTAGCTACACGAATTGCAGTTGCCGTAATTAAGCCAGCAATAGCCGCCCGAATACCGGAAAAAGCCTTCATTATGTACAAATTTTCTTGAAACTGCACAAAATACACGGCAATGGCTAAAATGACCAAAACTGACGGTGAGATAACGCCTATAGCCGCTACAATTGCACCAACAAAGCCAGCCATCCTTTTCCCCAAATAAATCGCTGTATTAATCGCAATAGCGCCTGGCACTGATTGGGAAATCGCCATAATATCGAGAATTTCATCCCGGGTAGCCCATCCCTTCTCCACCACTTCTTTCTCAATCAAGGGCAACATAGCAAAGCCACCGCCAAAGGTAAACAAGCCTAATTTAAACCAGGTTACAAATAACTCCAGTAAAAAACGAAAATTCACTTCATCACCTCTTAATCATAATCCCAGTTAAAACCACCCTAATTCACTTCTCGAACAAATAAGTTTGTCCTTCTATAATTAGTGAGTTATAATATAATTATAATAATTATCTTTTAGGGGTGCAAACATGGGCTTGAAGTTTCAAATAAACATTTTTAGTACTTTACGTGCTCTTAGCGCTGCCAGTGAATTAACTGATTTAAAAATCTTTAATCATAGCGAAAGAGTTACCTACATTACCATGAAAATCGCTGAAGAATTAGAGCTTAGTCAATCCACAAAGCACACTTTAATGAAGGCTAGCTTGTTGCATGATGTAGGTGTAGCAAGTAGTTATGAAAAGTTATTAGTAGTTGACTTAAGCAGTAAGCCATCACAAGTAGCCCCCCATTGTAGAAGTGGAGCTAAACTACTGGAAGAGACTAAAATGTTTGCGAATCTAAATGAGGTAGTGTTACGTCATCATGATCCTTGGAATGGTCCATCGCTAGTTGATGAACAGGATAAACCCGATTTTCTTAGCCAAATTATCTGTATAGCTGATCGAATCGATTCCCTAATTGACACTAGCGTCTACATTCTATGGCAAAAAAGTAATATCTTAGACTACCTTAAACAACATAGCGGTACAACCTTTAATCCCGAACTAGTAGAAATTATGTTGAAGATTGGTGGGAAGGACAGCTTTTGGCTAGATTTGCAAACTGGCTTTTTTCAACATTATCTTGAAGAAATATATCCAACCGGAATGCAAAAACTGAATCTAAATCAGCTAGAAGATATAGCTCAATTATTCTCTAAAATCATTGACCGCAAAAGTAGTTTTACAGCCAATCACTCTCAAGGTGTTGCCAATTATGCAGTACAAATTGGTAAGGAAGTAGGGGTCAATGAAATCGACTTGCAACAATTAAAGATTGCCGGCTTATTACATGACTTAGGTAAACTTGCCTTGCCAGATCAATTGTTAGACTATCCTGGAACCTATTCTGAAAACCAAAGGCTTTTAATGAAACAGCATACCTATCAAACTTATCATTTAATAAATTTCATGGGACCAGGATTAAATAAAATTCGAGATTGGGCAGCTTACCACCATGAACGCCTTGATGGTCAAGGTTATCCTTTTGGACTTGACGCTAGTCAACTAGATTTAGGCAGCAGAATCATCGCTGTCGCCGATATTACTCAAGCTCTAACAGAAAACCGACCCTACCGCGGAAGTTTGCCCCCAGATAAAGTACGAGGTATTTTACGGCAACTTGTAGTCGAAAATGCCTTAGATCCTCAAGTTGTTGAAGTCGCTATTCCACTAATTGCTACTTCAACTTACGTATCATAAAAAAGAGCCTTACGGCTCTTTTTATTTCAAGGATAATCCTTGATCAATCATAGCATTAGAAGCTGCCTCTAATAATTCTAACTTTGCAATGGCTGAATCATAACTACTTTCCACAATTGCTAGATACAGCTTCATTTTAGGCTCTGTACCTGATGGGCGCAGCGTAATCCGATCACCTACTTTTGTTTCCCATTGCAATACATTTTCTTTCGGAAATTCTAAAGCTAATTCTATTCCAGTTTCTAAATCAAAGGCTAACCCATTCAAATAATCTTTAAATGTTTTGATAGGAAATCCACCAATATCTGTTAATCTTTTTTGCCGTAATTGTTCTATAAAATTAGCAACTCGCTCAACATCACTAGCACTAGCAAAAGAATAGGAGTGCAAACGTTCAACATAAAAGCCATATTTAATCATTAACTCCTCTAAACGCTGCAAAAGTGTTTTCCCCTGAGCTTTATAATAGGCAGCCATCTGGACAATTAATAAACTAGCTAAAACCGCGTCTTTGTCTCGTACAAAATCTCCAGTTAAATACCCGCAGCTTTCTTCAAAACCAAAAATGAAATTTTTGCCTTGTTGCTGCAAAGCTTCAATTTGAGCTCCAATATACTTAAAACCAGTTAAAGTATCAAAGACTTCCACACCATAATCTTTGGCGATAGGTACCACCATCTCAGTTGAAACTACAGTTTTTATCATAAATCCATTAGTCAATCTTTCCTGTGGCAAAGTTTGCAGTAAGTAATCAGCTAGTAAAACGCCTACTTGGTTTCCGCTTAGTAAAACATATTGCTCACCTGTCCAAACAACTACACCTACTCGATCAGCATCTGGATCTGTGGCAATCACCAGGTCATACTGTTTTTGCTTCGTGTATTGCAAAGCTATATCAAAGGCGCTAATTTCCTCTGGATTAGGGACGGTAACAGTGGGAAAATTTCCATCTGGTTCCAACTGTTCTTGGACGTAATCAACATTAACGAATCCAGCATTTTTTAAAACTTGTGGTACAAATCCTCCGCCAGTGCCGTGTAACGGTGTGTACAAAACGCTAACAGTTAAGTCCTGATCGTCTCGAGCTGGAGCTAACTTTTCCACCTGGCGATAATATGCCTGATAAACCTCCTCATCTAACCAATTCCAAAGAGGATGTTCTGTTGGTTGTTCCACTCGTTTAATATCCTCAAGTACTAAACCTTCCATAATCAAACTAATCTCATTTGAAGGTTCAGGCAACAGTTGAATACCTTTACTACAATAGGCTTTATAGCCATTATACTCTGCTGGATTATGACTAGCAGTAATCATAATTCCACCATCAGCCTGACAATGACGAACCCCAAAAGAAAGTAAAGGCGTAGGAGAAATTCGCTGGTAAACAAAAACAGGAATGTCATTTCCAATTAGTACAGCAGCAGCTTCTTGCAAAAAAGCCTTTGATGAATTGCGAGAATCACAGCTTAATACTACTCCCCGATCACCTAAACCATGTTTTCGCAAAAAAATCGCATAAGCTTGTGTTGCCAATCCTACTGTATAAATATTCATACGGTTTAATCCAGCGCCAACAATTCCTCTTAATCCTCCTGTTCCAAAAACCAACTGCCTGCCAAACCGCTCGTTTATTTCTTCTTCATTATTCTTTATAGCTTCCAATTCAGCTTTAGTATCTAGATCAATACTTGCACTCGTCAGCCACTGATTATACCGTTGCCATGCATAATCCATATAATTCTCCCTTTCTCTTTAGGAAAATTAGACCAAGGTTATTGTATCCAAAAAGGGACCGCCCTATTTAGGACAGCCCCCATTTCTTGTTCGATGTTATATTACAAACGAACTACGTTGGCAGCTTGCGCTCCACGTTCGCCTTGTACGATTTCAAATTCAACCTCTTGACCTTCTTCTAAAGTTCTGAATCCATCGCCTTGAATTGCAGTGAAGTGTACGAAAACATCGTCCCCACCATCATGCTCAATAAAACCGTATCCTTTTTCTGCGTTAAACCATTTAACTTTTCCTACCATAAATTTATATGGCCTCCTTAAAAATAATCTTTCATTAAAAGTGGAAGTTGAAAGCATACACCGTAGACCTAAAAGAGGCCACAACAATGTTTACGTACTTCACAGGCTTTTAATTCATTCTTATCATAACACAAAATCAAAGCTATTACAAGCAAAAGCTTGAAATTTGTTCCTACTTTTCCAAAGGAATATCTCGGTGCCTGACTCGATTACTAATTCCATCCCGACTTAATCGGCTTCCTAACTCATTACTGATAGCTACTGAACGATGTTGTCCTCCAGTACATCCTATACCAATAGTTAAGTTAGCTTTCCCCTCACGACTATAAGCCGGGACTAGATCAAGAATTAAATCATAGAACTTATCTAAGAAGGTCTGAGTCTGCTCCCATTGCAAGACATAATCTGCTACGTCCTGATGATTACCTGTTAAATGCCGCATTTCTTCAATATAAAATGGATTTGGTAAAAATCGTACATCAAAAATAATATCAGCATCATTAGGAACCCCATATTTAAAACCAAATGACATAATGTCAATATTTAACAACTGATCAATCGGTTTACCAGTTAAAATCGTATTCAGCTGTACTTTTAATTCAGCTGGTTTTAAGGAAGATGTGTCTAAAATCACGTCTGCCAGTTGACGGACGTCAGCTAACAGCTTTCTTTCATAGGCGATACTATCATAAATGCTACCTTGATCTGATAAAGGATGTCGTCTTCGCGTCTCACTAAAGCGACGAACTAATACCTCATCTTCACAATCTAGAAAGATGATTTGATACTTAACCCCACTGTCATCTAGCCACTGCAAAGCCTTATTTAAATCGGAAAAATGTTCTTTACCGCGAACATCCATGGCTACAGCAAAATTTCGCTTTTCCTTGTTGGCAGCATGAATTTCGACTAACTTAGATAATAACGATGGGGGTAAATTATCAATACAAAAGTAATCCAGATCTTCAAGAATCTTCATTACTTGTGTCTTACCTGCACCCGATAACCCAGTCACAATTATAAATTTAATGTTATCAACCATTTTTCTTACCCCCTGCTATAGCATGTCCATATTGTTCTATTCTAGTCTAAGTCGATACTTCCTTTAAAAAGACAACCCTTACACTTTAAGTAAGGGTTGTTATCCGTAAATTCTTTATTTAATTATTTTATCCTGCATATACTCATTCCAAACATTTTCAAACCAATTGTCATCAGCTGGAATTGGTTTAACCGGATCCCAAGTAAATTCGCATTTTCCATCTTTATAGATAACTCTTTGGATCAGATTAGTTAATGAATCATCAGCTGACAATGAAAATCTAAATTCTTCAGGAAGTTGCTCTAAAGGTAATTGACCGTTCGGATCATAAACTAAATATGAGCCGCGACTTTTACCACCACGTTTAATATAGTCTGCTATAGCGGACAGATAAACGTATTGACAGATAAGCAAGTCATAATTTTGGAAGCAGAAACTTAATTCTAGTGGTGAAGATATTTTAGTTTGTTCTACTAAAGAATGTAATTGTTTGAGCGCTTCCTCTGCTGCTTTTTCGGCATCTTCTAAGGAGCGAATATGAGCCCCATATTTCGTCATTCTTTCACCAATTTGTTTCCTAATAGCCAAAACAGTGCTCTCTTCACTTTGATTAGATAAGAAATCATCACTAAGTTTCATTTTAGCCTTAATCTGTTTTTCTGCAGCAGCTACAAATTCCTCTACATCTAATGGCTTATCTTGGTATCTAGTAGCTATATACTGAGCTGCTCTAGTACTGCCTACCTGGCCAGAGTTAAGGGCGCTGCCTCCTGGACGATAGATACCATGAGTACCATTTACCTCACCAACTGGGAAGAAATGTTTTAAATTACTTTCCCACCAAATATTACCTTGAAGACCGCCGTTATTATGTTGTGCACAAACAGCAATCTCCAACATTTCCTTAGTTAAGTCAATACCATTATTCATATATAAATCAATAGCTGGTTGATTCATATGAGCTAATCTTTCAATTGGTGTGCCAAAAAGGGCGTCAGAGTTTTTCAAATAAGTATAGGCTTCTTCACCTAATAATGAAAAGTCTAATTCGCCGTCCTTACTACCCCAAGAAGGATTATTCAAGAAATCTAAGAATACTCGTCGACCTTTAATTACAGTTTCATAGTATACTAAAATGTCAATTAAAGAAGAACCGAAATTATCGATTTTCCGTGGATCGAATGGCCATTGATAACCTTTTAGGAAGATCGCATCCAACATCTGACCCGGCGTTTCAAAATACTGTTCCAAAAACTCCTGAGGATCATTGCCTTCTTGATCCGTTGAAACGTAGCGTGGTAATACTTGCTGATAAGTACCAGAAAGATTCCATCTAAATTTAATGGAGGCAATTCCATACTGGCTTTCAGTTAAGTTTTTACCTTGTACTCCTGCCTCAAATGCTAATCCAGTGGCTCCTGTTTGACTTTCTGGATAAACAGAAGTTAGATACATACCGGCAGGACCGCCTGTACCGTAAACAATGTTTGTACAGTTAAACAAGACATATCGAGTATCTTTATTAGCTGCTCCATTTAAATCTAAAGTCAATAAACCAATCGCCTTTTCTTGTTGCTCGTCAGTTAAAATACCAATTACTTGAAAACCATCAAAAATAGTAATATTTTTTCTTCTAACTTGTTCCTCAAGTTTCTCAGTCATATACTTAGACGTTAATGGTCCTGCTGAAGTTGCCCGCTGTCTTGGATCATGATCCGTTTTGTAACCAACGAACTCTCCATAACGGTTATGTGGAAATGGCACGCCAATATCTACTAAATGATAAAAAGCCTGAGCAGATAGGGCAGCCTCTACTAAAGCAATATCCCCATCCATAGCACCGCCATTAAACAAGGTTTCAGCCATTTCATAAATGGAATCGGAACCGTCACCAGCTAATGTCAGTTTATAATAAGTTTGTTTATCTGAACCAGTATTACGGGATGTGCCCATATTCATACCTTCGGTCACAATAGCAATATCTGATTGACCGTAAGTAACCAAACGATCAGCAGCATTTAGCGCAGCTGCTCCACTGCCTACTACCACAGTATTACAGGAGATAACTCTAATCTCTGTGTCATTGATATGTATTTTTTTTACATTCATGTCGATCATCCTTTCTGATATCCTATACGGATAAACCCCGATCTTGAACTTGGGAACTGTTAATAGTAAGATACCCAAAAACAGCACCAAACAAAGCAATTAACCCAACGCTATAAAATCCAATACTTAATCCTAAAGTATCAGCGATAATCCCAACTATTACTGGTCCAGCAAACATACCTAATCCATAAATAGCTTGGAAAAAGCCCATGGCGGTCGACCGTTTACTTTGATCAATCGTCTTGATACTCATGCCCATCAATAATGGAAAACAAAGACCATTAGCAACGCCTAAGATTAGTTGGGTCAAATATAGCATCAGTATATTTCCGCTGAAGGGTATCATGCCAGCGGCGATGCCTGAAGCAATAAAACTATAGACTATCAGTCTTTTTTCACCTAAAGTCTGAGCAAGGTTTCCACTAACTAGTGACGATAAGGCAGCTGACAATGACGCAATAAACATTAAAGTGCTTAACTGCATATCTGAAGCACCAATATTAACCGCATAGGACGGGGTGAAGCCAAAAGTAGTAGAAAAACTAATGGCTTGCACAATTATAGCTAAAATAGACACTTTAATCAACAAGGCATCTTTGCCAACGTTAACTAAATCATTAATATTCATTCGTGGCCTAGTGAATTCCTGCTCTTTTATCCGAAAACTTAAAAGCAGCCCAAGTACACCAACAATCCCACCAACTATAAAAGGGGCTCGTTGACCAAAAAGATCTGAAATAAATCCACCTATTAAGGTGCCGCTCATCTGTCCTAACTTATTAAAAAACATAATAATGCCCATTGCCCTTGGTAAATCTGCTATTGTAAAATAACTAGAAAACAAAACTGTAAAAACAACCCAAGTCGCAGCCGCAGCTCCTGCCAATGAACGAAATAATAAAGCAAACCAGGGATTGCTAGCTAAACCTAAACCCAGAGCACTTAATCCACTTAAAGCAACTCCTAAAATGACAAAAACTTTTCTTTTAGAAATCCAATCTGAATAAATACCTAAGGGAATCCGGAGCACCATTTGTGTAAAACCATAAGAACCTATCACTAAACCGACCATTTTTAATGATCCGCCTAGACTCTCAACAAAGGGTGTTAATACTGGCATGTACACATAACCAGAAAACCAGAAGATTAATGTGACAAAAATAAATGTACCGTAATTACGAAAAAAAGTTCGTTTCAAAGTTATACCTCCATAAAAATACATTTAATATGTATAATTTCTATTAATTATAACACAACTAAAAGGATTTGGTTATCTCAATAAAGAACAAAATAAGAAAATCAAAGGAGGTACGCCATGTATAAAGAACAAATTGAACTAGCTAAAGAACATTTCGCTAAGATCCTAGAAAGAGAATTAGCACGCGTAGAACGAATGAAAAGTGACACTGAAGTAGTTGACTTCAGCAATCTACCAAAAACTATTATCGGAATTGTTGGCGGTGACGGAATCGGCCCATTCATTGCTGAACAAACTCAAAAAGTTTTAGAACACTTATTACATGAAAAAATTGCTAATGGTAAAATTGAATTACGTGTAATTGAAGGTCTAACCATTGAAAATAGAATTGCCAAAATGCAAGCAATTCCCGATGACGTTTTAGCACAACTTAAAGAGTGCCACTTAATTCTTAAAGGACCTACTACTACTCCAGCAAAAGGCGATGGCATGCCTAATATTGAAAGTGCCAATGTGGCAATGCGCCGGGAATTTGATCTGTTTGCTAATGTACGCCCAGTAAAAGTTCCACAACTAGGAATTGATTGGGTATTTTTCCGCGAAAACACTGAAGGCGAATATATTTTAGGCAGCCAAGGCATTGAAGTAACACCTGATTTAGCAATAGATTTCAAAGCTACTACTACTCAAGGTTCGGAAAGAATTATTCGGGCAGCTTTTGAATATGCCAGAAAAAATGGCAAGAACCGGGTTACAGTAGTAACTAAAGCTAATGTTGTAAAAACTACTGACGGTAAGTTCTTAGAAATCGCTGCCGAAGTAGCTAAAGATTATCCAGAAATCACTTGGGATGACTGGTATATCGATATTATGACTGCTAAATTATTAGATGAAAGTCGTCGTACAGATTTCCAAGTTATGGTTATGCCTAATCTTTATGGTGATATCTTGACTGATGAAGCTGCTCAACTACAAGGCGGCGTTGGTACAGCTGGCAGTGCTAATATTGGTAACAAACATGCTATGTTTGAGGCTATTCATGGCTCAGCACCACGTATGGTGGCTGAAGGAAGAGCAAAATATGCTGATCCAAGCAGCTTAATTCGAGCCGCAGCTATGATGTTGGAACATATGGGCTTACAAACAGAAGCTAAAAATCTACAAATGGCTTTAGAAATCTGTGGTCAATTTGAAAGAAATGTTGTTTTAACAGGCAGAGCTGATGGAGCAACAAATGATCAATACACAGATTACATTCTAGAAACTCTTAATGATCCTAATTTAGCCCAAAAATATGAAAGCTATATGAAATAATTATACTTAGATCGAACAACCACTATCTTAAGATAGTGGTTGTTTGTTCATATTAGCTATTCAACCTTGGGCCCAGCAGCCACAATTTCTGCTGAGGCATCAAATTTAGTAAAGTTCTTTCTAAACTCATTAGCCAATTCTTTGGCTTTTTGCTGATAAGCCTCTTTGTCAGCCCATGTATTAATTGGATTTAGGATTTCACTAGGAACTCCTGGGCACTCAGTCGGAACCGCTACGTTAAAAATCGGATCCTGGACATATTCAACATCTTTAAGCGATCCCTCTAAAGCTGCTTTCACCATAGCCCTAGTGTACGTTAAATCTATTCTTTTGCCAACGCCGTATCCACCGCCAGACCAACCTGTATTAATTAAGTAAACATCTGAACCATGCTCTTCAATACATTTTCCAAGTAACTCAGCATAAACTGTTGGCTTCATTAACATAAATGGTTCGCCGAAACAGGTCGAGAAAGTTGCTTCTGGTTCAGTGATGCCCCGCTCTGTACCAGCTAGTTTACTGGTATATCCGGACAAGAAATGATACATAGCGCCTTCCTTAGTTAGCTTAGCGACCGGAGGCATAACGCCAAAGGCGTCAGCTGTTAAAAAGATTACTGTTTTAGCATGACTGCCAATCCCACTTGGCTCAATATTACTAACATAATGCAATGGATAGGCTGCTCGAGTATTTTCAGTTAAGCTAGCATCATCATAGTCTGTTTCTTTATTTTCTTTTAAAACTACATTCTCTAAAATAGTTCCAAAGCGAATGGCATTGTAGATTTCTGGTTCTTTTTCTTGGGATAGATTGATTGTTTTTGCGTAGCAGCCACCCTCGAAATTGAAAATACCTTGATCACACCAACCATGTTCATCATCGCCGATTAAACGTCGTTCTGGATCTGCTGACAATGTAGTTTTTCCTGTTCCAGATAAGCCAAAAAAGATAGCAGTATCACCGTTAGCACCTATATTAGCTGAACAATGCATTGGAAATACGCCTTGTAAAGGTAACAAATAATTCATTACTGAAAAGATTGATTTCTTAATTTCTCCTGAATACTGAGTTCCACCAATTAAAACCATCTTTTTCTCAAAATTAATAATGATGAATACCTCTGAATTAACTCCGTCTTCTTTTCCGTTAGCCTTAAAACCGGGTGCAGCTAGTACTGTAAATCCAGGCTGGAAGTCTTCCAAATCTTCGGTGGTAGGTCTAATAAATAGTTGATTGGCAAACATCGCTTGAGAAGCAAACTCACTAATAACCCTGATAGGCATTCTGTATTCCCTTAATGCCCCTACAAACCCATCAAAGATGTATAAGTCCTTATCTTCTAGATACCTAACTACCCTTTGATGCAAATTGTTGAAAGTTTCTTCATCTACAGCTTTTACTACATTGCCCCAATTAATACGACCCTCAACACTTGGTTGTCTTACAATAAACCTGTCGTTGGGTGATCGACCAGTATATTTCCCTGTGTTGATTACTAGTGCTCCGTTCTCGGCTAAAGTTCCTTCATTATTCTTTAGTGCATGCTTCACTAGTTCAGAAACTGGTAGATTTCTGTACAAATTGTTAGTGCTAGCAAACCCAAGATAACTAAGAACCATTTGCGCAATTCCCCCAAACTATTATATTTTTATACACCTACCATGTTAGGTATACTACAATTATTACATAAAAGTTTATAACTTGCAAGAATTGGAAAACAAAAAGGGAACTCCTTGGACAGGAATTCCCTCATAAAATCGCTTAATCAACTTTTCGTGGATCAACAGTTAGTATTTTTTCTACTTCAGCTGGATATTTTGCAATTAATCTTAATTCATCAGGAGTAAGTGGCTTTTGATTGTGTAAATTAGCGTATTGTACTAGGCGTAATGTATCTCTTGGACTTTCTAATTCGATACCAAGTTGTTCGTAAACATGTAATAAGCCTTTTATACCACCGTACTCTCCAGTCGTAATAATTCGTCCGACAGATTTAACTTCGTTGCCATAGATACCTAATTCATCTGGTGAATACAATTCATAATTCTTACGATCTTTCAGCATTCCGTCTGCATGAATTCCTGATTCATGGGCAAATGCATTTGAACCTACACCCACTTGATTAATTGGAATCCCTACACCAAAAGAATTAGCCACATAATTAGCAACTTTCCATGCTTTAGTTAAATCTACTTTTTCATCTAAGATATCTTTCCCCTGTAATCCGCGGGATTTCTTTAAAGCTAGGATAACTGACACTAAATCTGCATTTCCCGCTCTTTCACCCATGCCGTTTACTGTTGTATTAATGTAAGCATCTACTCCTGCATCAATAGCACCCATCGCGCCTGCTACCGAATTAGCTACAGCATGACCTAAATCATTGTGGCAATGCAATTCTACTGGTAATTGAACTTCTTCTGCAATCCTTCTTACACTTTCATAAATAGAAATCGTACCATCATATCCTAATGTATCACAGTAACGAATTCGATCGGCACCATGTTCTTTAGCAGCTAAAGCAAAGCGAATCAGATAATCCTCATCATAACGACCATCTTTGTTAAATGTTTCTGTTCTTGAAGCATCTTCCGCATTAACTCCTATTGTTTTAATACCAGCTTCTTTAGCCGCTGCTACTGCTTCCGTCATCATCTTTAAAACATCTTCGCGAGTAATCCGGCCACCAAATTTCCCTTCAGTCATAATTTGCGATGTAGAAATCGATAAATTTAAATGCTCAACATTAGTATACTTAACTGCTCGCTCCACATCTTCCACCGTTGCCCGAACCCAGCCTTGAAGTATCATATCCCCCATGATACCTTTTTGCTGGAGTTCAAGGTTTGCATTAATATAATTCCATTCGTGTTGGAGTGCTGGAAAACCAAACTCACTTTGATAAATCCCCATTTCCGCTAAATAAATATTTAACATGGTTTTTTCCAGCTTTGACAAACTAATAAATGCTGTTTGTACACCATCCCTATTCGTCACATCAATCAAATAGATTTTGTTCTTCTTTTCCCGTTTCTCAGTCCTATGCTCTCCCATTAAACTTCCCCCCTTAATCTAAAAGACTAAATCATCATTGTACAGGTATTTCTCCCTATCCCTTTTTTTATTGCAACGATTATACCACGGACCTTATAATGCTGTCAATTAAATCCAATAGCAAGAATGTTTACAATGTACTCTCTTTTGGATTAACAATACATTCTATCACTGTTACACCTGATTCACCTAAAGTATTCTTTACAACCTGCTCAAAAGTGTCGTTATCAGTAACTTTATAAGCCTTAAACCCATAAGATTTAGCTAACATTTGAAAATCTGGATTTCCGTCAAGGGCAATTCCATGACTGCTGCCATAACCCCGATCTTGCAGTTCCCAGACCATGCCTAACTGACAATTATTAAATAAAATTATAATTAAATCTAAATTGTTTTGCGCAATGGTTCCCAACTCTGACATACTCATCTGAAAACCGCCATCACCTACAATGGCCACTACTTGACGTTTTGGCTGAGCTATTTTTGCACCTACAGCTGCAGGTAAACTATAACCCATAGTACCAAAACCGCCAGAGGTTAAAAACATCCTTCGTTTTGGAAACGTCAAATTGCGGGCCGCCCAAATCTGATTTTGACCAACATCGGCAGTTATAATTGCGTCTTCATCAAGCAATTTTGATAATGCTTGTAGTGCTAATTTGGGATTAACCACTGTTTCAGAGGGTATTAATTTCTCTAATTCCTTGTTTCTATAACTCTCTAGTTCAGCGAACCACCCCGATGTATTTAATTCATCAATACCTTCAGTTAATTGCTCCAAAATATTCTTGGCATCTCCAACTACAGGGATAAAGGCACCAATGTTTTTACCGATTTCTGCAGGATCAATATCAATATGAACTAATTTAGCGTTCCGGGCAAATAAACCCGGTCCAGCAGTAGCCCGATCAGCAATCCGTGCACCAATCACTACTAATAGATCAGCAATATTGACCGCCTGATTAGCTGCTTTAAATCCATGTGAACCAATCATACCAAAATTATAAGAATGATCGCTTGGTAAAGCGCCGGTGCCCATTAATGTATGGACAACTGGAAGTTTTGCCTTCGAAATAAACCTTTCCAATTCGTCTTCCGCATTAGCCCGAATTACCCCACCACCAACACATACCAAGGGTTTTTTAGCACTTTTCAGCTTACGTAATGCCCGCTTAATCTGACCAATATGGCCTCTAACTGTTGGTTTATAGCCTAAAATATCAACTTGATTTGGATACTGAAAGTCAATTTCCGTATTTTGTATATCGACTGGCAAATCAATTAAAACAGGTCCTGGACGACCTGTACGGGCAATATGAAATGCTTCTTTCATAATCCTAGGAATTTCTTGCGCATCTTTAACCAAATAATTATGCTTAGTAAATGGCTCTGTTGCACCAGTAATATCTACTTCTTGAAAAACATCCCTGCCCATTAAGTTCGTTCTCACTTGACCAGTAAGAATTACCATAGGAATGGAATCCATGTATGCTGTAGCGATTCCAGTTATTAGATTTGTTGCACCAGGACCAGAAGTAGCTATAGCTACTCCAACATCTCTTACTGCTCTAGCGTATCCGCTAGCACTGTGGGCAGCAGCTTGTTCATGCCGAACTAGCACATGGCGAATATTTGAGTTACGAAGCGCTTCATATAAGGGTAAGACTGCTCCTCCAGGATAACCAAAAACAACTTTTACCTTTTCCTCCTGTAAACAGCGGATAATTGCATCTGCTGCGCGCACAACAATCTCCTCCCTTATGGCTAAAAACCTCGTCTATATTCAGACGAGGTCAATATATTTCAAATAAGATATCACGATTTGAAAAAAATGTCAATAAGTATTTATCGATTATAAAGGATATGCAATAGTAGTCATTAAACCTATTTCTGCTTGAGTTGTATCTAAGCGACTATATTGTACGATGATCGGTTGATCACTTTCAACCATGGCAGCATAAGGAACTCCTTGTGGTATTTTCTGTCCTTGACTGTTTTCGATTAAGTCTAAACGAATGTGATTAGTTCGCTCAGCTTTGCATTCAGCGTAAAAATCTCGTAATGGTTCAGCATCTGAAAAATAGAATGTCAACTTAATCCTAGCATCAACTTGGCCAGGGTTTAAGACACAGATAGCCTCATGACTAACGTAATGCTTACCTGTAGTAATTTCCGGCCAATAACAATCAGGAATAAACCAAACCTTTGAGCCAGCTGTTTTTTTCTCCACTTAGAATCAACTCCCGTCATTAGTTATCTTTATTTATAGAACAAATCTAATAACCCAGTTACCTTGCCTTTAGCACCGGGCATTGGTAAATTTCTAGTCTTCATGGTTCTTTCCAGGTTTTGAACATGCTTTTTCTCTAAAACATCAGCTCCACCTAATAATTCAGCAACAAAAATTGAGATGGCAGCCGCTTCCATCATTTCAAAAAATTCTAATGCTCTTTCCACACCTTCTGAACTAGTTACCAGCGCCCCATGATTTTTCATTAAAAAAGCATTAGCATAGTCTAATTTATCATCAAATGCTCTAGCTAACTCATCTGATAAAGGTTCTTCATAATCCACCATTACCATTGGTCCTACTTCGATAATTGGCTCTGGTAAGAATGGCTTAGCCAACAAATCAGTATTAGCAATGGCAAATCCAGTCATGACCGGCGGATGAGCGTGAACAATGCCAGTTAGATCAGGACGCTTTTGGAAAATTCGTAAATGAAAGGGTGTTTCTCCAGTTGGTTTTCGCCCTTCTTTTGCATAGAGCACATGACCTTCCATATCTATTATGCAAATATCATCAAAAGTAATCTTTCTTTTTGCTACTTTGGTTGGCGTAATAAGAACTACATTTTCCGCAACTCGATAAGATAGATTACCACCATGAGAAGTAACATAGCCTAACTCAGCCAGACGTACACTAGCATCGGCTAATTCCTTAATTTGGCCTTCATACTTAATTTGTAATTCGTGCATTTTAGAGCCTCCTAAAAATAACATCATATTGCTATTGTCTTTCGACTTTACCTATCCATTTCCTGCCTCCGTTAATGTTCAGGACAGCTATATATTTCATAACGTAATAACTTTGAACTACCACCCCAAAAGGCTAAAATCCGATGGGGAGCTGCTTTTTCCAATACAACATAGAACTGATTAGGAATAAACCAGCGCACTATTCCTGTATATCCAAGTTTAAAAACAAATATCTGATTGGGATCACTTAAAATAGCTTTTACCTGTTGTGGAACACGTAGCCCTGCCGCTAATTTTTCTACTTCAGCACCAGTCAACAAACTAGTTCCTAATTTAAAATAACTGCCTCGATTAATATCAAACAAATTCCCATGAAACTCTAAGTTAGCTATACCAGACTTGTGTAATAAAGCCTGTAAGTAAAGACCTAAAATACCGATTTCAGTAGCATTATTATTAGGTGGATATAATTCCCGACTAAGCTGTAAATCTTCTGCTAAGTAAAACTCTAAAATAATTTGTTCTTTTTCCGGGATAGCTATGGCAACACGCCGGTCAAACCCTACACGAGCAATATCCTCTGTGTCAATTACTTCCATTTCTCCCTGGATTAAATTTAACCTGTGATCATAGAATGTGGTGCTGATATATCCAGAGCCATCAATAGTCACTTGCAACTGTTGAGCGTCTTCCAGAACTTGATAGTCAACAAAGTAGCGATATTCTTCTTCACCTAAAGGGGTTATAATCTGAACCTGATATTGTTGCCTTACAGGCAAACTCTCAATTAAAGAAGCAGTTGTACTACCAGAAGCTAGCATACTAACTAAAAACAGCAAGCAGATTACAAGCGTTAATCGACGTAGTTTCATGATATCTCCCTTCTAAAATAGAGATTAAACTAATAATTTGCTAATAAGTTGCAGGAAATTGTTGTTATTTACAGAATTAAACATAAAATTCGGAGGTGAAGCTATGAAAAACTTGATACGTTTTTTAGTTATAACTGGGCTACTAATTGCTGGACTATGGTTTTTCCGCACCTGGTTCCATGGAATTTTTGTTTTCCTCTATGCCACACCAGTAATCTGGTATATGTTGTTAATTACAATTATACTCCATTTTGCATTATTTAATAGAAGTCCCGAGCTAAAGAAAATCGGTAGCAATGCTGCAATAACTGTCTCTTTCTTTGTCTTCGTTTTCTTATTAGCTGGTGGCCTTATTCTAGCGCATATTGCTCGAGGATTAACTATCGCTGAAACTGTTGAGTATCAAACAAGGGAATCTTTACCAGAATCCACCGATAGTATTCGACTAATGCCTTATGAAGTTGCTAAGCGCTATGCCAAAGACTCGTTACAATCCAGTCAGTTTAAATTAGGTACAGAAAATATCGCTATTATAGATGGAAAAATCCAATGGGTCTTCCCACTTACACCAGATAGTTTTATCTTAACTTTTAATCAAAAAAATCAAGGAATCATTGCTGTGGATGCTACCACTCAAGCAAAAAACTCTAAGCAAATCCGCCAAAACCTTACTATTGGTGAAGGAATGCAAATAGTTGACAATCTCTATTGGAACCTTTACCGTAAGAATTATTTCGTCACCACTGATGATCCAATGTATATTCCTTACAATAATGATCTATATACAATAGTCGGAGCTATTGGTTATCGCTTTCATTTTCGCTGGGGAATCCCTTTTACTGTCCCTTACTTTAAAGGAGTATTTATAGTGGACTCTGCTGGGAATATCGAGTTTGTTACCCCAGAAAAAGCTTTAGAACATCCAGTATTAACAGGTAATCGCATTTTTCCAGAAAATCTAACTCGTACTTATGTAGATGCCTATCAATACCATCTTGGAGTACTTAACAAGTTTTTTATTCATAAAGATCAAATTCAAATCCAAGATGCGGCAGGAGCTAATTCCTCAATCAATCGTCAACCTTATTTAATGAACACTAAAGAAGGGTTAAAGTGGTTTATCAGTACCGAACCTTATGGGGCTAGTCATGGAATCTTTAAAGTCTTTATAGTGGATGCTAGAACTGGTCAAATTGAAATTTATCAATTACCACCGGAAGAAACCTTAACTGGTCCAGTACGGGCGGTAGATTATATTCGGAGAAACAATCCTTCCGTTGATTGGAGCATGTTTCACTCCGTTGAGCCACTGCCTTTTATTCGCAACCAAAAGTTGTATTGGAAACTAACAATTATTCCTAGTGATGCAGCCGGTATTGCTTTTCAATCCTTTATCGATGCGGAAACTAATGATGTTTATCAATTTAATAATCAATCCGCAATCATTAACTTCCTAACAGGCAACACCATTGATCAAGAACTCATTACGGATCAGAAAGGAACTAAACAAGATTTAATCACAGAGATTAAACAAAAGCTAAAAGAATTAGAAAGCTTACTAGAACAATTAACTGCTGAAGAATAAACAAGCCCTGATCGGGCTTGTTAATTTTTCAGACTATTAATTGGAGCAGGGATTCTTCCACCCCGATTAATAAAATCACTGCTAGAAAATTTACTAATCGGCATTACTGGTGAACTACCCAGTAGCCCACCAAATTCAACCCAATCTCCTACATTCTTACCTGGAACGGGAATCACCCGTACTGCAGTGGTTTTATTGTTAATCATACCAATAGCTGCTTGATCAGCAATTAAACCTGCTAGCGTTTCGGCTGAAGTCTCACCAGGCACAACAATCATATCAAGACCTACAGAGCAAACGCATGTCATGGCTTCTAGTTTTTCTAAACTTAGGGAGCCTTTTTCCACAGCTGCAATCATTCCTTCATCTTCGCTAACTGGAATAAAAGCACCACTTAAACCGCCAACATGGGAAGATGCCATAGTTCCACCTTTCTTAACAGCATCATTCAATAATGCTAAAGCAGCTGTTGTGCCGGGCGCACCGCAGCTTTCAATCCCCATTTCTTCAATAATCCGTGCAACACTATCCCCTACAGCTGGTGTAGGAGCTAAAGATAAATCAATAATGCCAAAAGGAACACCTAAACGTCTAGATGCCTCTTGGGCAACTAATTGACCCATCCGAGTAATTTTAAACGCAGTTTTTTTCACCGTTTCAGCCAACACATCAAACCTTTCGCCCCGCACTCTTTCTAAAGCAGATTTAACCGCTCCTGGGCCGCTAATTCCAACATTAATAACACATTCTGGTTCTCCTACACCATGGAAAGCACCAGCCATAAACGGATTATCTTCTGGCACATTAGCAAATACAACAAGTTTTGCACAACCGATCGCATCTCGCTCTTTGGTTAGTTCGGCAGTTTCTTTAATAACCCGTCCCATTTCAGCGACAGCATCCATATTAATGCCTGCTTTTGTTGTAGCAACATTAACAGAGGCGCATACCCTTTCAGTACGACTTAACGCTTCTGGAATTGAGGCAATTAAGCGCTGATCCCCTTTAGTATATCCTTTATGTACCAAGGCAGAAAATCCACCAATAAAGTTTACTCCCACTGTATCTGCAGCCCGGTCCAAAGTTTCCGCAAATTTAACGTAGTCTTCTTCATCACTTGCTTCAGCAATCATGGAAAGCGGAGTTACCGATATTCGTTTATTAATAATCGGTATGCCATATTCTAGCTGAATAGCTTCACCAACTGCCACTAAATTCTCCGCATATCTGGTGATTTTATCATAGATCTTTTGTCGAGCAATTTTCCCATCACTATGACTACAATCCCGCAAAGATATACCCATAGTAATAGTCCGGATATCAAGATGTTCTTCTTCAATCATCTTAAAGGTCTCTAAAACTTCATAAGATGTAAGCATAACTAACACTCTCCTCTACTAAATCCGATGCATTGACTTAAATACATCTTCATGTTGTAGCTTAATAGTTACTCCTAGCCTGTTACCTTCCTCAACTAACTGTGCTTGTAATTGCTCTAAGGGTATACTGGCATTACTAATTTCAACTAACATCATCATAGTAAAATATTCTTGTAAAACTGTTTGACTAATATCCAAAATGTTGACCTTAGCCGCAGCCAATACTCCGCTAACGCCAGCAATAATTCCAACCCTGTCTTGACCAATTACTGTAATAATAGCTCGCATATAAACTCCTCCGCTTCTTAAAATCTATGACATTTTAATAAAACTACCTGGTAAGCCTATAAACTCACCAGGTAGCTATAATTATCTTTCTAAAAGTTCAACTTCATAATTGTCAGGATCAGTAATAAAGGCCATTTTCCGACCTTCAGCAAAAGCTTCCCGCCAATTGCTTGGCCAGATTTCGATACCTTTCGCTTCCAATTCTTCACAAAAAGCAGTTAAATCTGGAACGCCAATTGCAAAATGCATTAAATCCTCAGGTACAGCCAACTTATAATCTGCTGACCAAGTTAATTCTAATGTATGTTCATTCCCCGGTAATTCCAAATGAACAATCCGATTACCAGCAGGTGACTTATCATTTCTGCTTTTTACTTGAAATCCTAAATTATCGCAATACCAATTAATTGACCTTTCCAAATCACTAACCCGAACGCGTGTGTGTAAAAACTTGTACATTGCTTCACTCCTTATCAAATTCTGTCAAATTGTATCACTTGAATCTTAACTCATATTTTGGTAAAATGCAATATAAACCTGTGGTAGAGTAGATGACATGCGTAATTAGTGCTTAGGGATGGGACGTTGCCCTAAGACGAAATGCCTGTTACAGGCTGCGGTATGTTCATCGCGTCCGCTGTCACCAAAGGGCCTTTCTCTTTGGTATGAGCAGCTTCTGCCATAGTACCAAAGAGAAAGGAGGGTTGAGATGCTAAAAAATACACGTAATCTGGTTTTCCTCGGATTAATGATTGCCTTAAGCGTCTTGCTATCCCGTTTCTTTAGTTTTCGTATTCCATTAGGCGGGGTTGATGCTATCCGCATCGGTTTTGGCGGGCTGCCAATCATTCTAGCAGGAATATATTACGGACCACTGGCTGGAGGTATCGTCGGCGCCATTGCTGATATAGTCGGTTATATTATTAGTCCAATGGGAGCCTATTTGCCTCACTTTACCTTTGTTTCCTTTTTAACAGGGTTTATCCCCGGGTTAATCGTAAGCCATATCATCAAGGATAGCAAAAATTATTGGGGGTTAGTATTAGCTATCGCTATTGGTCAAGGAATAACCACACTGTTACTAATTCCTTATTTTCTTTATAGCCTATTTGGTCAACCATTCCTATTCAACTTCATTCCACGACTAATTAGCTTTCCATTACAAGTACCAATATTTGCTTACTTCCTAAGAACACTATTAAGCTACTTGCCAGTGAACTATGCTAGAGATAAGACTAGTTAATTACTAATTTATAAATAGTTTGGTTAAAATTAATGTAGTGCATCTCTAAAGAGCTAGTTTGTTCTGACAAAACGTGGTAAACTAAGGGTAAGGGAGGGATCTGTTTGGATAACATTAGAGCAAAAAAAGGTTTTATCATTGATATGGATGGAGTTATCTATCATGGGAACTATCTCCTACCTGGTGTCCTTGAGTTCGTAAATTGGCTCAAACAAGAAAATAAAGAGTTTTTGTTTCTCACTAATAGTAGTGAACGTTCACCAAAAGAACTACAACAAAAATTGGAACGTCTCGGTATCGAGGTAGATGAACATCACTTTCATACTAGCGCCATAGCAACAGCTAGCTTTCTAGCCAGTCAGACTCCTGGTGGCAGTGTTTATGTAATTGGTGAAGCTGGTCTTACAAATGCGCTATATGATGCTGGTTTCTCCATGAACGATGTTAACCCTGATTATGTTGTTGTTGGCGATACTAGATCCTATAGCTTTGAAAAAATTGAGCATGCAGTCCGCCTAGTCTTAAAAGGTGCCAAATTAATCGGAACTAACCCAGATCTTACTGGTCCAACTGAGCGGGGGATTGTTCCGGCTACTAAAGCCTTAATTGCACCGATTGAGTTAGCAACTGGACGACAAGCATATTTTATTGGCAAGCCCAACCCATTGATGATGCGGCATGCTCTGAAAAAGTTAAAAACTCAAAGTGATGAAACTGCTATTATCGGCGATCGGATGGATACCGATATTATCGCAGGAATTGAATCAGAAATTGAAACTGTTTTAGTACTCAGCGGAGTGAGTTCTCGAGACACAGTTAAACGTTTCCCTTACCGGCCCGACTATATTTTAGATGGTGTTGGAGATATCGTTCCTGGATATAGTAATAAATAACAAAACGACCTTCAAAAATGAAGGTCGTTTTATTATATTCGACTAATCTTTAATTCAATTTTACCAGCTAACTTTTGTCCAGCTTGTAAATAAACTGTGCCAGTATCGCTGATTCCTTTTTCTGCCATATTG
>JAAYMV010000099.1 GCA_012521185.1 Bacillota bacterium | reverse complement strand
ATCTTTATACATGTTACCCTTATATTTCTGTTGTGTAGTTTTCAAAGTGCATCTCAGCGACTCAAAACCAATTTCGCTGACGAAATTTATCTTACCACGGATAGAATCGATTGTCAACCTTTCAAAGCATATTTTTTTAAAAATATAGTTTCACCTAGCCAACCTCTTAGCTGGACTAACTTGCAAACTAATGTCAAACTATCAAGGGTTTTCGCAAATTTTGGCGAAGAACAATAATAATATACTTGTTTAATAAATTGTTTGAGGAAGTGAATAGAATGTGCGGCAGATATACTCTAACAAGTGATATGGACACAATCTTATACCGTTTTTCTAGTATTGCTACGCCCACAATTAGTCATCGCCCTAGATACAACATAGCACCTTCTCAGCCAATTTTAGCAGTAGTCAACCACGGTAAACAAAATACAATTCAAGAATTTATTTGGGGCCTAATTCCTTTTTGGTCAAAAGAACCTACACCCGGCTCAAAAATTATTAATGCCCGCAGTGAAACTTTGACTGAAAAACCAAGCTTTAAGAATCTAGTTAGCGGCAATCGTTGCCTAATCCCAGCTAACGGTTTTTTTGAATGGAAATTAGACGGCAAAATCAAACACCCCTATTTAATCCGGTTAAAAAGTCACCAACTGTTTGCTTTTGCCGGCTTATGGGATGTATGGCACTCACCTGAAGGTGATCCAATTTACACTTGTACTATAGTTACAACTGAAGCCAATAGTGCCATCCGATCATTACATAATCGAATGCCAGTAATTCTGACTCCTGAATTAGAACAAATTTGGCTAGATCCTGGTATAACTGATCATGAGGTAGTGACCTCCATGCTGAAACCATATCCTAGTGAAGAACTAGCAATTTACAAAGTTAGTACCCTTGTTAATTCACCCAGGAACGACAGTCCAGAATGTATTATTCCTATTGAAGAGGATAATCCGTCTGAAGACTGACTTAATCACCTGCTTTAGCCTGTTACAAATATTGTATATTTCGATAGAATATAACCAGACGCATTTTATTTGAGCTCCAAAATCTGTAGGGGGATAGGTTAATGATTTTAGAATATCGTATTTCTGGACCTTGGTTATTAATTATCATTGGACTTTGGCACCTTTTATTTAACCTAGGGCTAGTTCCGATTACACCTTGGCAAGCCTTTATTAACTACTGGCCTGCTCTATTAATCTGGTATGGCTGCAAGAACTTATTTAAAACTATCGCCAGAAAAAAAACATCTTTAGCTACTAGTTCTTCATCAATTGTTTTTTGGCTTGTTATTTTATTAATAGGTTCTTACCTGCTACTACCACGTCTAGGTTTTAATGTTATTACTATATCGTGGAATTTAATCTGGCCTAGCCTATTAATTATTATTGGACTTTCATATTTATTTAAGGAGCAGAGCTCAACAAAAATTAATACCTCGGACACAGTAAAGGCTTATAGATCAGTTATTGGCGAATTTAATCGAGGAGGCAATGGCTGGGTAGCCGAGGATACTTACCTTGAATTTGCAGCAGGGTCGGTTAAATTCGACCTAACACGGGCGATTATCCCCGAGCAAACTATAACCCTTGATATAACTGGGACCGTTGGCGACATTGTCATCTACTTACCAGAAAACTTGCCCTTAAAAGCACACTGTTATACCGCAATCGGCGATATCAAAGTTTTACATGAGCAAAAATCTGGATTTGAAAATATGATAACCTTGGAAACACCTGACTATGCAAGTGCTACAAGAAAAGTGGAGATTATATCCCGATTAAAAGTAGGCAGCATTAGCGTCCGGCAAATAGGATAGGGGTAATACCGATGTCAAAACTACGGTGGAAACAAATATTTTATCATACCTTAAGTAACTTGCTGGTAAGTATCACAATCATTGGCTCTGGGGTGTTAATCATCCCTGAATTACTAACAATATCTAGCACACCCATGCTATTACTGATTATAATCACTATAACAACTGTTATAATTCTTGGGATTATCTGCGGATTTCTGTTTTCAAAAAACATCAGTAACAACTTAGAAGAGCTCAGTATCGGAGCACGACATCTAGCCTATGGTGACTTAAGTTATCGATTAGCATTTAGCGATGATCCAGAATTAGGCGATATAGCCCTGGCATTTAATGAAATGGCTGATAGAATCGAAAAGCAAGTGACTATCCTGCAAAGGTTAGCTGAAGAAAACGAGGCTTTAATTCAACAAACTAAAGTATCAGCAATTACAGAAGAAAGGCAAAGATTAGCGCGGGATCTGCACGATGCTGTCAGTCAGCAACTTTTTGCCATCTCCATGATGTCAGCCACAGCATCGAAAATGCTCACACATAATCCTAAAAAATGCCAGGTCTTAATTAAAGACATTGAAGAATCCGCCGCAAAAGCTCAAGCAGAAATGCGAGCCCTTTTGTTACAATTACGGCCAATCACTTTAGAAAACGAAAGATTAGTCGATGCCATAAATAAACTTGCTCGCGAATTAGAAGTAAAACAGGCTATTACAGTACAGCTAAGTCTAGCCGATATTGACTTGCCTGCCAATATAGAAAATCAGTTATATCGAATCACACAAGAAGGATTATCAAATGTATTACGCCATGCCGCAGCTAGCAAAATCACCATTAACCTATTTCATTCCCAAGACAAACGGAGACTAACCCTAATCATTGAAGACAATGGTCGAGGGTTTGATAAAACAAAAATTTCCAAAACTTCATTTGGTATGAAATCTATTCAAGAGCGGGCTTTAACTATGGGAGGTACAGCTCAATGGATCTCAATCCCAAACCAAGGAACTCGCTTAGAAGTTAGAGTCCCCCTAACCAGTATGGCGGAGGAGTAAGTTATGAATAAACAAAAGAAAATCAAAGTAATAGTCGTCGATGACCACGAAATGGTCCGGCGTGGACTTATTAGTTATTTAGCAACTGAACCTGATATTGAGGTAATCGAACAAGCAGATGATGGACAAAAAGCCATCGAGCTCTGTCACAAACTAAAGCCTGATGTTATTTTAATGGATTTGATTATGGAAAACATAAACGGCATTGAAGCCACCAAACAAATTAAAGAATTCTGCCCAGAAATTAAAATTATCATTTTAACCAGCTTTATCGAAGAAGACCTAACATTCCCAGCACTCGAAGCAGGTGCTTTAAGTTATTTACTGAAGACTTCTACTGCTGATGAAATAGCAAATGCCATTCGGCGGGCAATGGAAGAAGAAGCAGTTATCGAACCCAAAGTTGCTTCCCAAATGCTTAATCGGATGCGAACCCAAGATAAATTACCCCATCACAGCCTAACCGAACGAGAATTAGAAGTCTTGAAACTAATTGGCAACGGGCTAACCAATCAAGAAATTGCGGACCAACTATTCATTGGCATTAAAACAGTTAAAACCCACGTGAGTAATATTCTAAGTAAACTGCAACTTGATGATCGAACTCAAGTCGCCATTTATGCCCATAGAAATAAACTAGTATAAACAAAAAAACTCCCCATTTAATCAATTTAAATGAGGAGTTTTTTATGAAAACTTTCAAAACTAAACAGCAGAGAAGTAAATCTCTTGTAATGGTTATTCCTTAGAAAGGAGGTGATCCAGCCGCACCTTCCGATACGGCTACCTTGTTACGACTTCACCCCAATCATCTGCCCCACCTT
>JAAYMV010000098.1 GCA_012521185.1 Bacillota bacterium | reverse complement strand
TATACGGTATTGTCAGGGAGTAAGAAATCATGACGATTGTAGTGATCTCGGTCAGGTAAGTATATGGTTGGTTCCAAACTTCAATTTCTAAACCTCGTTAAATCTGCTTGATTAGCAAATGATTAGCAAACGCCCTCATTAATTTATATAAGCCCAGCTAAACTAGGCAATGAAAAGCAATGGTGCCGAAGGAGGGAATCGAACCCTCATGGGCTAAGCCCATACGATTTTGAGTCGTACGTGTCTGCCAGTTCCACCACTTCGGCCTGTTAACATTTATAATTTTATCATGAGGACATAATTTTGGCAATGCTTTTTTTTGGAAAAACCGGAAAAATCCTTGACAGCCACCAGAAAGCTTAATATACTAATATTAGTAACGTTTATCAGTTAAGGGGAGAGTCCATTGAACAAAAAAGGGTTTTTGCGAAAAACGAAGCAACGCGAAGTCATCCTTTCTGTTTTGCGTTCCACTAAATCACATCCAACAGCTGACTGGGTTTACCAGGAAGTGCGGAAAGAAATGCCAAACATAAGTTTAGGAACTATTTATAGAAACCTTAAAATCTTAACTGAGATGGGAGAAGCCACTGAGCTATCCTATGGTAGTACTTATAGTCGCTTTGATGGTAATGCTGAAGAACATTATCACTTTGTTTGTGAATCCTGTGATAATGTCTTTGATATAGATATGCCAATTATCGAAGAGTTAGAGCGTGAAGTTGAAGCAAAAATGGGTGTTAAGGTCTCTAGGCATCGTCTGGAGTTTTATGGCAAGTGCGAAGAATGCTTAGCTAAAGAAACTGAGCAGAAAAAGAACTTAGCTAATTAGCACTTATAATAGTTCTTAGCCTAGATTGTTAAGCTAATCTAACAATCTAGGTTTTTTTATTCCTTTGTGTAGACAAATAAAACCAAATATAGTATATTAAAGTTACAATACATACAAGATATAGTGTCCAAGGAGGATGACTAATGCAAATATCAGAAAATGCTCGTACGGTTTTGGAACGGAGGTATTTGGCCAAAGATAACGGCAAAATAGAAACTCCTGAAGAAATGTTACGGCGAGTAGCTGCTAATGTAGCTTCAGCAGAACAGAACTGGGATAAGAGCAAGGTTAAGGAAATGGCAGAGAAGTTTTTCCAAATCATGGATAAGCTTGAGTTTTTACCTAACAGTCCTACCTTAATGAATGCTGGTCGGGAGTTACAGCAATTATCTGCTTGCTTTGTATTGCCCATTGAAGATTCCATGGAGTCCATTTTCGGCACTTTAAGAGATACAGCCTTGATTCAAAAATCAGGTGGTGGTACTGGATTTAGTTTTTCCCGTTTACGGCCAAAAAATGATCGGGTAAAGACAACCGGTGGTGTTGCTAGTGGACCAGTCTCCTTTTTAAAGTGCTATAATGCTGCCACTGAAGCAGTTAAGCAAGGTGGAACAAGACGAGGCGCTAATATGGGGATTCTCAGGGTCGATCACCCGGATATCCTTGAATTTATCCAATGTAAAGCTGATAACAAGGAGATTACTAACTTTAATATTTCTGTTGGAATCACCGAAAAGTTTATGGAGGCTGTAGCAGCCAATGAAAAATATGATCTCATTAGTCCCCGCACAAATGAAGTAGTTGATAGTTTATCTGCTAGAGAGGTTTTTGACTTAATAGTGGACATGGCCTGGAAAAATGGTGAGCCAGGGATTGTTTTTCTTGATCGAATTAATCGGGCTAACCCAACTCCCCATATAGGAGAAATTGAAGCCACTAATCCTTGTGGTGAACAACCCTTATTGCCAAATGAAAGTTGTAACTTAGGTTCGATCAATGTGATGAAATTTGCTAAGCAAACTGCTAAAGGTTGGGAGATTGACTGGAATCATTTAGAAGAAGTTATTAAAATCGCTGTTAGATTTTTAGATAATGTAATAGAGGTTAACAACTATCCTTTAAGTAGTATTGAAAAGATGACTAAAGCCAACCGCAAGATAGGTCTAGGTGTAATGGGCTTTGCTGATTTGTTAATGCGCTTAGGAATTCCTTATAACTCGGATCAAGGTATCCAGTTAGCTAAACAACTGATGAGCTTTATTCAAACAAAAGGCAGAGAAGCTTCCATAGAGCTGGCCAAAGTTAGAGGAGTATTCCCTAATTATCCTGGCAGTGTTTATGAAAGTCAAAATATGCCTTTGAGAAACGCCACCATTACCACTATTGCGCCAACAGGAACAATTTCTTTAATTGCTGGTTGTTCTAGTGGAATTGAACCGCTCTTTGCTTTAGCTTTTACCCGCAATGTAATGGATAATGATAAACTAGTTGAAGTAAATCCAGTCTTTGAAACAATTATTAAGGAAAGAGGCTTATATTCTCCAGAGCTAATGGAGAAAATAGCTGAGACAGGTTCATTAAAAGACATCCCTGGAATACCTGAGGATTTGAAGGCTGTTTTTGTAACTGCCCACGATATTTCACCAAAATGGCATATTGCTATGCAGGCGGCTTTCCAAGAGTTTACTGATAATGCGGTCAGTAAAACAGTTAATTTTCCTCAATCAGCAACCAGAGAGGATATTGAAGCAGTTTATCGCTTAGCCTACGAATTAGGCTGTAAAGGCGTTACAGTTTACCGAAGCGGTTCCCGCGAAGGTGAAGTTTTAACAGTTGGCAAAAAAACTGATTCAGAAGTTGCTGTAATCAAGACTGCTTCAATTGCTCCAAGAAAGCGTCCACGGGTGACTCATGGTCAAACCGAACGAATTCAAACTGGCTGTGGCACTTTATACGTAACAATTAATGAAGATGAAGAAGGAGTTTGTGAGGTCTTTACTACTATTGGTAAAGCTGGCGGTTGTGCAGCCGCTTTCTCGGAAGCTACTGCTCGGTTAATATCCTTAAACTTACGCTCTGGTGTCCAGTTAGAACAAATCATTCGTCAATTAAAAGGCATCCGCTGTCCAAATCCAATGTGGCAAAATGGTCAATTAATTTTATCTTGTCCTGATGCAATTGCTAAAGTTTTAGAACGTTATTTATCAGAGAAAAAGGGAATTATCTTAGATGAAAAAGTAGCGGTTGAACATACTAAAACTGGAAATTTCCAAGGCGGTTTGGATTTAAGCAGCACCTGCCCAGAATGTGATGGAATTTTAAAACATGAGGAGGGCTGTGAAGTCTGTCTAGACTGTGGCTTTAGTCGATGTGGGTAATTAATGCTGAAAAAAGGTGATTAAAGGATGGTTAGAGTCAACACTACTATTTTGATTGTAATAATCGTTTTAGTGATTTTGACTAACCAAGCAGCAATGGCTCAAGAGCCATTGCGAGAAATAATCATAAACATACCTGCATTTAGACTATATTTATATGAAAATGGAGTGCCAATTCGTGAATACCCGATTGGCGTTGGTAATGTATTTCAGCCTTCCATAATCGGAGAGACGCGAATCATTAATAAGGTGGTGGATCCTACTTATTATCCCACCCGCTGGTGGGAGCGAGGCTTAGAACCTATTCCGCCGGGTCCTGATAATCCAGTTGGAACCCGGTGGCTTGGTCTAGGCTTTCCCAGTTATGGTATTCACGGCACTAACAATCCTGATTCGATTGGTCAGGCTATGTCTTCTGGTTGTATTCGTATGTATAACCATGATGTGGAGGAGTTAACTAACCTGGTTTCCATTGGCACTCCGGTTTATTTGATTTATGAAACGATTACTCTGGAACGGGATCCTTTATTTGGTACTAGGTTGATTACCCTGTATCCTGATGTTTATCGCTTAGACATTGATTATATCGCACAGGCTAAAAAGTGGTTTTCTGCTTTTAATTGGAATGATGTGCATTTACCTGTTTTAGAATCCATTGTAGCCTCAAAACATACTGGTAAAAGCCAAATCCTGCCAATTGCTGTTGATTTATATGTAAATGATCAAAAGCTAAGTCAAACAGCTGTTAAAATGGGTAAAACTTATTATGTTCCTTTAGAAGCTGTTTTAGGTTCAGCTGATAATTATCAGTATTATCGGGATTGGCGATATTGGGATGCAGCTTATGTTAATTTAGTAGAATTGGCTAATACTTATGGTTTTGGTTATCAGATAGCTGAAGCTATCGACATCTTTTCTGTTGATATTTACTTGGCCGATCAAATGGTTGACGTATCAAGCTTTTTGTTAGATAACCAATTGTATTTTCCGGTAGATGAGTTAAGTAAACAGTTAGGTTTACCTGTAGGCTCATATTTGGATGATGTAACTATAAAAATAGGCAATAAAAGGTATATTAGCTATGACGCCTGTTCCATATGGGGTTTCACAGTTGATTGGGAATACCCGGGAAGAAAAGGAAAGATCCTTATTCCTCAAGCTTATCTTGATGGAATGAACTTAGGAATCTCATTTCTTGGTACTGGCAATGAAATGTATGTGCAGCTGAATCCGATCTTAGATTTTATGGATATAAAAGTTGACTGGTTTCATGATTTAGGTATCGAGTATTTATCGGTAGGAGAGTTAATATATGTGCCAGACTGGGTAATTAGATGGTTAATGCCTGGAGCGGATTTAACTATTGTGTACCCAAAAGTGTAAAACGAAGGGATGTGGATGGATCCCTTCGTTTTTGCTTTTAGTTTAAAATATTGTTCCAGTTAGTAGACGCTGAGCAACTTCTACTTGGGCATATTCTAACAATTGATTCCAGTCTTGGTTAAGTGCCGAGTAAATAATTTCAGGTGTTATTCCAGCGTAATCAGATAAAGCTAATGCTAGCCGATCAATACCCATATCTTCTAGTGATGACCAATCTTGTGAAAGCAAGGCTTCTGCTTCCCAAGGAGTCATTCCTAACTCTACAAATTCTTGGTACAAGCTGTAACGTAAGCTGTCATTAACTCGCGCCCAGTCCCCAGTAATGATTGCCGCCATTTGTTCAGGCGTTAGTACCTGACTTAGTTCTTGTAAGACTGGCAGTTCCTGAACCTGTTCTAGATTTTGTGCTCCTTTTAAGCCATTTAATAAGTTGCCAATGGCTTGTAATAAGCTACTGCCTGTTTTGGCGGAATTAACACTTACCAGCTGGACGTTGCCTGTCCGATCATAGATGGCACTTATTTTATTACCAGCAGCTAAGTTAGTGATTGATAAATTATTACCTTGCTGCAAAATTACTGTTTCTGTAGTTACAGGAATAGAACGATATTCGTTTTCTGGTGTTTTAACGATTAACCGATTACTATTTTCATGGATTTCGGTAATTTGACCTTCGACTAATTCTAAGTTTAAGGCAGCATCAATTAAAGCTGCTACCTCGGCTCGACTAGATAAGCGAGTAGGTTCAAAATTATTTAAAACATAAGTTGGTAGAATATCTAAGAGATTAATCATTTCTACTGCAGTAAATACTGGATGTTCTGGTGGAACATCAGCAAAGGATGGTGTCCAAGTTGCTGGATCAATGCCATATTCAGTTAAACCTAGCACTTTGGCTACTACAGCCACTAATTCAGCTCGATTTAGCTGATTATTTGCACTAGCACTAGCACTTGCAGGATCATGAGCCATTAAGTGGTCAAGCCAGGTATATATGGTTTGTTGGTCTGTATTGGTTAAATTGAAAGCCCGAGCAACAATTTCAATTAATTCCTCCCTAGTAATAGTATTATTCGGTTGGAATTTATCGTGGTAAAGGTTATCAAAGATACCGTGTTCATCTAAACGAGTAATAGCTTCTCTTGCCCAGCTTCCATCGATGTCAGAAAAGGAGGCTAAGGCGGGTACACTACTACTTAGGAAGATAATAAATAATAAGGCCAAAATAGGAAGATTCTTCATTAGTGTTTACTCCTTTCACGAGTCGTTACAATGTTTATGATACACCTAATAGTTCTGTAAATTCAAGAGTAAACCTCTATGTAATAGTAACCACTCTTGTTAGCATCTTACTAGAATGGAAGCACTTAACAATGTTTGAAGGTTTTTCTTCTGTAATGTTGAATTGAATAGGGAAGAAAAGAGGGATGGTTAAATGTCTCGCAGCTTATTTTTAATAGATGGAAATAGTTTACTAAATAGAGCTTATTATGCATTACCACCATTAACAACGATTAATGGTGAACCAACCAATGCTGTTTATGGGTTTTCTATGATGCTTTTTCGCTTGCTTGATGATTATCAACCAGATAAAATCATGGTTGCTTTTGATGTGGGTAAGCCTACTTTTCGTCATCAAGCATATGAAGAGTATAAGGCTCATCGTACTGGTATGCCTGATGATTTACGTCCCCAGGTTGGAATTTTAAAAGAGGTTTTGGATGCTTGGGGTATTGAACGCTTGGAATTAGCCGGTTATGAAGCAGATGATATTATCGGTACAGTTGCCAAGAAAGGCGAATCCTTAGGCTACCAGGTTTACATTGTTACTGGTGATCGTGATGCATTTCAATTAATTTCGGAGCAGACAAAGATATTATTAACTAAACGCGGGATTAAGGAAGTAGAAGTTATTGATTTAAAGGCTTTATATGATTTATACGAGTTAGAACCTAAGCAAATTATTGACTTAAAGGGTTTAATGGGTGATACTTCGGATAATATTCCAGGGGTACCTGGAGTTGGCGAAAAGACAGCCTTAAAGTTATTAAAAAAACACAACAGTATAGAACAGCTTTACCAACAAATTGATCAAGAAAAAGGTAAGCTAAAGGAACGTTTAATCGAAAACCATGATCAAGCTTTACTGAGTAAAGAATTGGCTACAATTGATTGTAATGTACCTATTGAAGTAGATTTCGATGCTGCTTTAGAATACAAGCAAGAAGAGCTTGTTAAACTTTTTCAACGTCTAGAGTTTAAAAGCCTTTTAGAAAGAATTACCGGAGACCAATTAGAGTTACAATTAGTCGGGGAAGAACATACGTCAATCCCTATAACTCAGGTTACCTCAGCCGATCAATTTGCAGAGTTTAAAGAAGCATTTTTAGCTAGTAATGCTTTAGGTTTGGAAGTAACAGAAGAATTAATTACCATCGGTGGACAGCAGCAGACTTGGGTTTTTCCGTGTGAATACCATTTAGAACTTAGTCAGTTTTTAGCAGATCATTCTGGTAAGGTAAAGCTATATTGTAACGATTACAAGCTAATGCTCCGCTTGTTTTATGAAACATTGCAAGATTGGACTGTTGACTTAGATATTGGTTTAGCTGCTTATGTTTTAAACCCAGGCGGAAACAGTGATTTATCTAGTTTGTCCGTACACTATGGTGGGCTTTCACCTTTAGTAGAGCTCGATGATCCTTTGCAAGCTAGTGCCCAGCGTTGCTGGCGAATGGTGGAATTAGCGCCCTTTTTGAAAGAACAAATGAAGGTCGATGATTTATGGCATTTATATACTGAACTGGAATTTCCTTTGGCAAAAATATTAGCTCATATGGAGCATACTGGAATTTTAGTTAATCAAGAGCGTTTAGCAGATTTATCCAGTGAGATGGAAGAAAGTTTAACTCGTTTAACTGAGGAAATTTATGAAATTGCTGGGGAAGAGTTTAATATTAACTCACCTAAGCAATTAGGGGTAATTTTGTTTGAAAAACTAGGTTTACCAGTGATTAAGCGGACTAAAACTGGACCGTCTACTGATGCCGAGGTCTTAGATCAATTAAGTTATCATCCAGTAGTAAATAAGATTTTAGAGTATCGGCAAATAAATAAATTAAAATCAACTTATGCTGATGCTTTAGCGGAACTGATTAATCCGAATACTAAGCGGATTCATACTACCTATAATCAGACAGTGACTGCTACTGGTCGTTTAAGTAGTACCAACCCAAACTTACAAAATATACCGGTGCGCACTAAAGAAGGTAAGCGGATTAGAGGAACCTTTGAAGCTGCACCAGGTTGTCAATTATTAACGGCGGATTACTCCCAAATTGAATTGCGGGTTTTAGCCCATTTTTCTCAGGATGAAGGTTTAATCTCTGCCTTTAACTCAGGGCGAGATATTCATACTCAAACTGCAGCTGAAGTTTTAGGAATTCCTTTAGACCAAGTTACGCCTGAAGAGCGAAACCAAGCGAAAGCTATTAACTTTGGTATTGTTTATGGAATTAGTAGTTTTGGTTTAGCTCGAGGCACCAATTTATCGCAAGCTAAAGCCCAAGAGTATATTGATTTATATTTCCGCCGTTATCCGGGAGTAAAAGCTTATATGGACAATATTATTAAGCAGGCTAAAGAGTTAGGTTATGTGACCACTCTATTAAAGCGCCGCCGTTATTTGCCAGATATTAATAGTAAGAACTATATGCGGCGCAATTTTGCTCAACGGATGGCGATGAACACTCCAATCCAGGGTAGTGCTGCTGATATTATTAAGCTTGCCATGCTCAAAGTAGAAAAAAGCTTAAGAGATAATAATTTACAAGCTCGTCTGTTATTGCAAGTCCATGACGAACTTGTTTTAGAGGTACCTAATGAAGAGTTAGAACAGGTAGCTAAGATTGTCAAAGCTGACATGGAAGGAATCATTGACTTATTAGTTAAGTTGGAAGTTGATATTAATGTTGGTGAAAACTGGGAAGCTGTTAAGCCGTTATAAGAGGTGAAATAAGTGCCAGAATTACCAGAAGTTGAAACTGTGTGTCGTACTATTCGTTCAGTAGTGCTTAATAAGCAAATTGCAAGTTGTCAGGTTAATTACCCACGACTTTTGCCGAAAAATGATTTAGACCAGTTTGTTCGGGATATTCAAGGTCGGGTTATTGTAGATTTAAAAAGACGGGGTAAATATATTATTTTTGATTTAGATTCTGATTTACAATTGATTGTTCATTTGCGGATGACAGGACAATTACTATTTTGCCCTGATTCTAATGAATCAGTAACTAAACATACTAGTGCTATCTTGTATTTTACTGATGGCAGTCAGTTGCGTTTTGTTGATCAGCGGAAGTTTGGTACCTTTTATTTATTAAGGCCAGAGCAATGGCATAGAGTAACAGGTTTGCACACTTTAGGCGTGGAACCCTTAGCTAAAGAATTTACTGTTGAAAAATTAAAAGAGTTAGTCAAGCGACCGCGAAATATTAAAAGTCTTTTGTTAGACCAAAAATGTATTGCTGGTTTAGGCAATATTTATGTGGATGAAAGCCTATTTAGAACAGGAATTCATCCACAACGACAGGCTAATAGTTTAACAGATACCGAAATTACTAAACTTCATGTTAATATAATTCAAGTTTTGCAAGAAGCGATTGCCAGTCAAGGAACAACAATTAAGGATTACCGAACTGGAAGTGGAGACACTGGCTATTTCCAGAATAAATTATTAGTCTATGGTAAAGCAGGGGAGCCTTGCGTTAATTGCAATCAAATCATTGAAAAGATCAGGGTTGCTGGTCGAGGCACTCACTATTGTCCAAACTGTCAAAGGTGGGATCAAGAGTGCGAGGCTTGACAGGCGGGGTTGCAAGTGGTAAAAGTACAGTAAGTAAAATATTAGTTGAATTAGGGGCAGTAGTATTAGATGCTGATCAAATTGCCAAACAAGTGATGGAGCCCGGTCAGTTAGGCTGGGAAGGAGTGGCTCGTCACTTTCCTCAAGTAATCCAAGCAGATCGATCTATTAATCGACGACTATTAGGCGATCTTATTTTTAGTAATCCAGCGGAAAAAGCCAAGTTAGAGGCTATTATTCATCCTTTAGTATTGGATGAAATTAAGACTGTCGGAACCAATTTAGAAAAGAATAATAAAATAGTTTTTGCTGATATTCCTTTGTTATATGAAACTAATAGTCAGCAATGGTTAGATGAAGTATGGCTGGTTTATGTACCTTATGAAATCCAATTACAGCGCTTAATGGACAGAGATAGCTTAACTGAACTGCAAGCTAAACAACGAATTGCAGCTCAAATGTCATTAGCCGAAAAACGTTTGTTAGCGGATGTAATTATCGATAATAGTGGTTCAATAATGGAAACAAGGGCCCAAGTGGAAAGGTTGTGGAACGCCCTGACCGGTCATAATAATGTAAGGTTGAAATAATTTAGTCCGGGGGGGTTGCTTTGAAACGACTATTCCGTGCTCTTGTTTTAATTGTAATTTTTTTAGTTGTAACCAAGGCTATACCATTTAAGCCGTTTTTGCAGTATTTATATCCGATCCACCATAAAGAGATTATTTATGAGAATGCCTTAGAATATGATTTGGATCCATTTTTGATTGCAGCTATGATTCATGTTGAAAGTAGTTGGCGTGCAAATGCAGTGTCACCTAAAGGGGCTACTGGTTTAATGCAGCTAATGCCTGAGACAGCTAATTGGGTGGCAGAGCAATTGGGTTTGACTGTGACTCAGGAAAGTTTAACTGATCCTAAAATCAACATTAAACTAGGAAGCTGGTATTTAAACTATCTTAACCAGCAATTTCCTACGGCTACTGCAGCCCTTGCTGCCTATAATGGCGGATTAGGTAACGTGCACCAATGGCTAAAAGAAGAGCGATGGGATGGCAGTTTAGAAACTGCTAGTCAAATACCCTTTTGGGAGACACGAGCTTATGTACATAAAGTAATTAAAACTTGGAATTTTTATCAAGAAATCTATGATTATCAATGGGATAATGGAGAGGAGTCGTAATATAAATGAAGCGTTTAAAGACTGTCAAAGATGTTACAGCTTATCAGGCTGATCCAAATAGAAAACTGTATTCGGCCAATCATGATGAAATTGAAGCCGGCCTAACTACTGATGTTTATTTTGTAAAAACCAAAGAGATTTTAGAAAAAAATGGTTATGCTGACACTATTGTGACTGCAGAAATTTTTGCTCGTCGCGGCGGTGTTGTGGCTGGTATAGAGGAATGTCTTAACCTATTAGCTGGTTTAGATGTGGAAGTTTGGGCTTTGGAAGAGGGTTCTAGTTTTGAACCGAAAGAAGTAATCATGCGGATTACAGGTAAATATACAGAATTTGGCATTTATGAAACTGCTATTTTGGGGATTCTAGCCAGCTCTACTGGTTGGGCTACGGCTGCTCATGAGGTAGCTCAAGTGGCAGAAGATAAGCCATTTTTCTGTTTTGGTGCCCGTCATGTGCATCCAGCTATTGCTCCAGTAATGGAAAAGGCAGCCATTGTTGGCGGGGCACATGGAGCTTCTTGTATTCTTGGAGCTAAATTAGCCGGACTAGAACCTGTTGGTACAGTTCCTCATGCTCTCTTTTTAATTGTTGGTGATACAGTAGATGCAGCGAAAATGTATGATCAGTTGATGCCGCCTGAATCACCTCGAACCATCTTAGTGGATACATTTAAAGATGAGGTAGAAGAAAGCTTACGCCTTGGCGAAGCGATGGGCAAACGGTTAGAGGGTATTCGTTTAGATACAGCTAGTGAACGGGGTGGGGTAACCCCTGATTTAGTAGCTGAAGTGCGGGCAAAATTAGATTATGCCGGTTATGATCATGTGAAGATTTTTGTCTCTGGCGGTTTAACTTTAGAGCGAATTAAAGCCTTATCTGCTGCTGGTGTTGATGCTTTTGGCGTTGGCAGTTATATTTCGGCAGCTCAACCCATTGATATGACTATGGATCTGAAGGAAGTAGATGGTAAGCCAGTAGCCAAGCGCGGCCGAATTCCTGGTTTAAGTAAATCTGAGCGTTTAAAAAGAATGATTTAGACTTGTTCCATATTTCTACCAAGGAGGGATTTAATGGAGCAGGAAACAATTAAGTCTAAAGTGTTAAGAGTTGCTCGTCAGGATCCGTTTCTTAGTATTGAAGAAATTGCTAATCAAGTTGAGACCACTCCGCGGTATGTACGAACGATTTTGTCCGAATCTCAGGTTTCTTTAATGCAATTACGCAAAGAATATGCTAAAAGATTAGAGCAGCAGCTGCAGCCGTCCCACGGATTACCCACTGTTACCAGAGAGTACGAACCTCAATTAAAGATTGATAAAGTAGTTGATTCGGAGATGGCTAAGTTATTAGACTGTCCTGCAGAGCAAGAACTGTTGAGAGTCAGTCGTTTAGATATCATCAACCAGATTCCAGTTTTTGTAGAACTAACAACTTACAGGGAAGTAACTGTTAGTAATTTAAAAGGTTCATTACGTCAATTATTAAGTATTGGCAATCAAGAAAAGACTGTTAAACCGGGAGAGTCCTGGATTGAAGTTGTTCCCAATAATGATTCTTTAAGTAAGCTGTTAACAGGTAGAGAAAATCAACCGCTTTTAAGAGTGTGTTTTCTATTGTATAATAAAGAGGTACCTATCGCTGTGGAAACTCAATGGTTATCAGCTGATGGGGTTTTATTAAGAAGTAAGACAGGTTCAATAGAAATAGAAGCACAAGTAGGAAGCTAGGGGTTGAGTTAGGTGGAACAGCCACTATTATCTGTTCGAAATTTGCGCATCCAATTTGCTACTGATGATGGGCTTGTTTCAGCAGTTGATGGTATCAGTTTTCAATTAAAGCCAGGTGGCACAATTGGCATTGTCGGGGAATCCGGATCTGGCAAAAGTGTCACCTCTTTGGCTATTATGGGATTAATTCCCGATCCGCCAGGTAAAGTTAGCGGAGAAATAGTTTTTGCTGGTCAAGATTTGTTGAAAATGAAGGAAGCTGATTTACGCAAAATTCGTGGTAATGAGATTGCTATGGTTTTTCAAGAACCAATGACTTCTTTAAATCCTGTGTTTACCATTGGCAATCAAATTATGGAAGTAATTATGCTGCATCAGAAATTATCTAGACGAGCAGCTAAAAAACAAGCCATTGAAATTTTAGAATTAGTCGGTATTCCTTCACCAGAACAAAGAATCAATGATTATCCATATCAATTAAGTGGTGGAATGCGTCAGCGGGTAATGATTGCCATGGCTCTATCTTGTAATCCTAAGTTATTAATCGCTGATGAACCGACCACTGCTTTAGATGTAACCATTCAAGCGCAGATCCTAGATTTGATGCGTAATTTGCGTGACCAATTTGGCACAGCAATTATGATGATTACCCATGATTTAGGTGTAATAGCTGAACTTGTTGATCAGGTGGCTGTGATGTATGCGGGACAAATTGTAGAATATGCAAAGACTAAGACTTTGTTTAAGTCTCCTGCTCATCCTTATACTATGGGATTATTAAAATCAATACCGCGGATTGATCTAGAGCAGGATCGTTTAGAGGTGATTCCTGGAACTGTGCCAGCTTTAGGTGAGCAAATTTCTGGCTGCCGGTTTCATCCTCGTTGTCCGTATGTTCGTGATATTTGCCGCAAAAAAAGTCCGCCTTATGTTAAATTAGAAGGCCATGAAGCACTTTGCTGGCGGTTAGTAGATTATCAAGAGCCACCGGAAGAGGTGAGCTAAGTTAATGGATATTTTAGAAGTTAAAAATTTAGTAAAGCATTTTCCTGTTAATAAGGGTATTATCCGTAAACGAGAAGTAGGCATAATTAAGGCAGTAGATAATATTAGTTTTAAGATGGTTGCTGGTGAAACCTTAGGGTTAGTAGGGGAAAGCGGCAGCGGCAAATCTACAACTGGAAGATTGATTGTTCGTCTAATGGAACCAACATCAGGTTCCATATATTATAATGGTCAGAATATTACTGCAATGAGTCAGAGTGACTTTCGGGATCTAAGGAAGGATTTTCAAATAATATTTCAAGATCCCTATGCATCATTAAATCCCCGTATGACAGTGGGCGAGATTATTGCAGAACCATTGATTGTCCATAGGTTAGCAAAAGGAAAAGATCTTGACAAACGTGTCGATGAATTGTTATATTTAGTAGGATTAAGCTCAGAGCATGCTCGTAGATACCCACGGGAGTTTTCCGGTGGGCAACGCCAAAGAATTGGGATTGCCAGGGCTTTGGCTGTTAATCCTAAACTAATTGTTTGTGATGAGCCTGTCTCTGCTTTAGATGTTTCCATACAGGCTCAAGTTATAAATTTGCTTCAAGATCTACAAAAAGAATTTGGCTTGACTTATTTATTTATTTCTCACGATTTAAGTGTGGTGAAGCACATTGCTCAGCGAGTGGCGGTAATGTATCAAGGAAAAATTGTAGAAATAGCTGAAAAAGATGAATTATATCAAAATCCGCTTCATCCATATACTAAAGCATTACTGTCAGCTATTCCAGTACCAGATCCTGAAGCGAAAATAAAGCGAATTATCTTAAAAGGTGATGTACCTAGTTCCATTAATCCGCCGGCTGGCTGTCGTTTTGCTAGCCGCTGTCCAATGGCTAGGGAAGATTGTTTTGAAAAAGAATGTACTTTACAAGATTTTGGTAATGGTCATTTAGTTGCTTGCCATTCTGTTACTCACTCGAAAAATAATTAATAAAAAAATGCAAAAAAAATGTTATTTATAGGAGGATATTGCCTTGAAGTGGTAGAATAAAACTTATACATGAAAATCAGTTTTATGTGAATTTTGTGAATACAGTGAAGGCTACCTTGTATTTGGGCACTTTTGAGGTATGCTGGAGTTAGTAGTGCAACCGGTCACTTGAAGTTCCTGTGTTAATGCTTTGTTCTTTAACAAGCTTTATCATAGATGATTTCTAGTGGTCGGTTTTTTTATATTAAGAGAGGTGATTCTAGATGGGATCCCGCAAACGTCTAGGCGATTTACTTCAGGAGAAAGGTTTGTTGACTGAGGAAGAGTTAAACGCGGCTTTAAAATTACAACGAGAATCTGGTGAAAAACTAGGCGATGCTTTAGTAAAATTAGGCTTAATTCAACCAGAACAAATGGCAGATGTTTTAAGTGAACATCTTGGTATACCTCGAGTTGATCCGAATCGTTGCTATATTCCGTCTGAATTAGTAAATATGGTACCGGATGATTTGTTAAATAGGAATCAAATCTTACCAATTGAGTTAGAAAACAATCTAATGACTGTAGCGATGACGGATCCTTTAAATATCCTGATTATTGACGAATTGCAGCAGGCCACCGGCTTTAATATTAAACCAGTAATCGCTACTAGTGAAGAAATTATGACTGCCTTAGGCAGAACCATGGATATTGCATCATCGGCACGTGCAGTTTTTGACGAATATCTTGATGACTCACTTGACTTTGACGCTGATGATGATAATGAAGAACAATTATTAGGAGATGCTCCAGGAGTTAGATTAGCCAATTTAATTTTACAACAGGCTGTTAGAGATAAAGCCAGTGATATCCATTTAGAACCAACAGAAGATGATTTACAAGTTCGTTTCCGGATTGATGGTATTTTAAGAAATGTGATGACTGTACCAAAACGGTTACGTAATGATGTGAATTCCCGGATAAAAATTATGAGTAATTTGGACATTACTGAACGGCGTCGACCACAAGATGGTCGTATCCAAGCTGTTATTGACGGTGTTGAAGTAGATATGCGGATTTCTACTTTGCCCACTATTCACGGTGAAAAGATTGTAGCACGGGTCTTAAATAAATCAACGGGAATTTTGTCCATTGAACAGTTTGGTTTTTCACAACAAAACACTGAAGAAATATTACGGGTTTTAAGATTGAATCAAGGCCTTATTTTAGTTACTGGTCCTACAGGAAGTGGAAAAACAACTACTTTATATGGTTTTTTACAACATTTAAATACCGTAGAGAAAAACATTATTACAGTTGAAGATCCTGTGGAATATCAGCTTCCGGGAATCAATCAGGTGCAAATTAATCATAAAGTGGGCTTGACTTTCGCTAGTGGTCTAAGAAGTGTTTTACGTCAAGACCCAGATATCATCATGGTGGGAGAAATTCGTGACCAGGAAACAGCTGAAATCGCCATCCGCTCAGCTTTGACTGGACACTTGGTTTTAAGTACTTTACACACTAACAATACTGTAGCAACAATTGCCAGATTACTAGATATGGATATTGATCCTTACTTAATTAGTTCCACATTAGTTGCGGTTATTTCACAACGACTAGTAAGAAAGATTTGTAATGATTGTAAAGAGCAAGTTGAACTAACAGATCCTTTATTAATCAGATTTATAAAATCATATGGCATTGAACCACCAGAGTTTGTTTATCAAGGACGAGGGTGCCCAGCTTGTCAAGACAGCGGTTATCGTGGTCGGGTAGCAGTAGAAGAGATGTTGATTTTAAACAAAGAACTAAAACAGGTTATTGACAATCGTGCCCATGAAAGTCTTTTAAGGGATATTGCATTAAAATCAGGAATGGTACTTCTACAGGTCAGTGCTATCAAGAAGCTAATAGCCGGTATTACCACCGGTTCCGAGATATTACGTACAGTATACAGCATTGATGGTGAGGAGGCTCTATTTTGAGTAATGTTCAAAATTTGCATCAATTATTGGAAGTGGCTGTAGAATCAGGTGCATCGGATTTACATTTAAGTCCAGGTATACCACCATTTCTCAGAATTTATGGCAATTTACGTCCAATAACCGGCTATGACCGCTTAATGCCTAATGATATTGAGATCTTAGTTAAACAAATTATCACACCAGAACATTGGAAAGTTTTAGACGACAAAGGTGAAGTCGATTTTTCCTATGGTGTTCGCGGCTTAGCTCGTTTTCGCTGCAGCGTTTATCGTCAGCGAAGTTCATTATCAGTGGCTATGCGGGTGATCAAATCAAATATTTTACCTTTTGAAGAGCTAGGTTTACCCCCAGTAATTTATGATGTAGCTCGTAAAAAAGATGGCTTAGTTTTAGTAACAGGACCAACAGGCAGCGGAAAAACCACTACTTTAGCCAGTATGATTAATATTATCAATCAAGAACGTCAAGGACTAATTATAACTTTAGAAGATCCTATTGAATATTTACACACTCATAAAAATTGCATTATAAACCAACGTGAAATCGGCTCTGACACAAAAAGCTTTGCCTCAGGGCTAAGATCAGCATTACGGGCAGACCCTGATGTGATTTTAGTTGGTGAAATGCGTGATTTAGAAACAATTGCCACAGCAATCTCCGCAGCAGAAACCGGTCATTTAGTTTTATCAACTTT
>JAAYMV010000097.1 GCA_012521185.1 Bacillota bacterium | reverse complement strand
TGTAGTGAGCCCAAGAAATTGGACAAACATTTGTTTTAGCTGACTAGGGCTTGATTCCGATATTCTATCGGGGTTAAGCCTTTTAGTCTGCTCTTAATCCTTTCTTGATTATAGTATTTAATATATTCTTCAATTGCTTTAGCTAATTCTTGGAGGTTGTGGTATTTATCTTCCTGATCATAGAACATTTCTGTTTTAAGCAGGCCAAAGAAGTTTTCCATCAAACCATCATCCATCGAATTGCCTTTTCTAGACATACTTTGCGTAATGCCATGCAGCTCTAGTGCTCGTTGGTAAGCCCGGCTTTGATATTGGCAGCCTTGATCAGTATGGAAAACACAAGCGTTAAGAGCCTTATGCTTGGCAAAAGCCTTGTTAAGCATAGACAGCACTAAATCCATATTTGGATGTCTGGAGATCGCATAAGAAACAATCTCACCACCACAGCCATCAAGGATTGGAGATAAATAAAGCTTTTCACCATTAAGGTGGAATTCGCTAATATCCGTGTACCATTTCATATCAGGCCGAATGGCAAAGAAATTACGGTGAATTAGATTAGGAGCAAGCTTACCAATCGTGCCTTTATAGCTGGAATACTTACGCTTGTTGCGCCGTAAACCTTTAAGACCGATTTTATGCATTAGGTAACGGATCTGCTTTTCGGTTACCTGCCAACCTTCTTTCAAAAGTTGTAAGACAATCCGGCGATAACCATAGCGGCCCTTATGATATTGATAAATCTCTTTAACTTTGCTGGTTAGTTCAGGATGTTTGATTCCTTTAACCGGTCTTGCAAGTGCATCGTAATAAGTGCTCCTGGCAATCTGTGGCAGGTCCTTGCGTTTAGAAATTACTGTTAATACGTATTCCAAGCTGACCCCAAAGGTTTGCCTTAGTTCAGTGATTGCCTGAGCTATTTCTTTCGCTGTTTCTGATCCAAGGCGTTTAGTTTTTTTACGTAAGCATTGACGATACGCAATTCTAAGTTTTCTTGCCTGAGCTTTCGGATCTCTCTTTCCAGCTGCTTGCGGGTCTTCTGGTCGTTGTTCATGGGCAGGAATTCGTCCTTTCTTCTTGATAACGACATTATACCCGTTTTCTTTGTATGCGCGAATCCAATTATTTAAGATACCACAGCTTCTTAGACCTAATTCTAATGATAATTTAGTTATGGATTGTTGTCCTGTCAAAGCTTGTTCGATCGCCTGCTCTTTAAATTCTTTGGTAAAAGTCTCATTAGGCTGATCATAGATTCCAATCCCATAACGATCAATCAGGTGAATCATATAATCTAAACTTCCTGCATTTAATTTTCGCTGCGAGGCAATAAAGGTGACAGGTAATCCTTTCAATTTCCAATCATGATAAATTTCCAGTTTTTGTTGTTTATTTAATTTAGACATAGTAAAAGCCCCAAAAGTGTCCAACTTTTTGGGCCTATTACAGTAGAAATGGTCCTTTTAGTATGTAAATTTAAAGTTTATTTTTTATCATCAGATTTATCCCAAACTTTTTTGATCGCTGGGACTGCACCTAGATTACTCATTTCATCTTTTCCAACTACGACCAAGTTATCCGGGCCTTCTGCCAAATGATTAAAGCTATCTAAGCTTTGGTTTCTAAAGTAACCATCGCTTGCTTTGGCTAAGCTAGCTTGTAACTGGTCAATTCGGTATGCATCGGCATTAGCCTGGGTTTTGACTGCCTCGGCTTTGGCTTTAGCAGTGGCGACTAAGGCATCATTTTTAGCTTTAGTAGTTAATTCAATGTTCTTAGCAGCACCCTCGGCTTTTTTAATAGTGGCAACTTTCTCACGGTCAGCGGTTAACTGTTTGTCCATTGCTCGTTGAATTTCTGGGCTAGGTAATAACTCATCGACGTTGACCCGAACAACCCGGATACCATAGATATCGGTTAAATCTCCGATAGCCTTAGATAACTGAGAATTAATTCGGCTAGTAGAACCTAATGCTTCATTTAAATCAATTCGTCCGATAATATCTCGTAAATGACCGCGGATAAGTTGAACCATTGATTCAACGGAATCAGTATTGTTGTAGAAATATTTGTAAGAATTGGTTACTAAATAGTTTAAAGTTAAACTGGTAGTAATTTCAGCATTATCCTTGGTAATAATTGAATATTTAGAAATTTCTAAGGGCTGTAAGGCCAATGAAACCCGGCGAATTCGTTGAAAAAATGGCCAGATGAAAACAAATCCAGCTTTGACGGTTCGTGTATATTTACCTAGAGTTTCAACTAAACCTTCATTATTTTGCGGTACAACGCGAAATCCCGCGACTGTGTATATGACTAATAAAATGACGATAACTAGCAATAAAATGAAAAATGTATTCATAATAATTTCCTCCTTTTAATTATTGGATTTACTAGATTTTTTGTTAGATTTATTTTCATCCTCAATTAACCAATCCATCCCAATTTGATTACTTAACTAACTTCCAGCAAATGGAAAAATTACAAAGTGAATTAGGTTCTAAATCCACCTCTTTGTACACCCACCATCATGG
>JAAYMV010000096.1 GCA_012521185.1 Bacillota bacterium | reverse complement strand
GGGAGCTTGTAGCAGCTGGAGCAGTATTACCAATGGGTGATATTTTACCTGCTGAATATTATGATAACTTACCTTCAAGTCTCAAAGCAGTAGAAGAAGCTTTAAAATATGATGGTAAGTATTGGGGTATTGTTCCATTACCAAAAGGACCAAATGTTGATGAACATCAATGGACAGTCCAAGCGATTAGTACTACTCTAATTCCAGTAAATGCTAAAGATCCAGAAGCTTTAGCGGCCTTAAGAGCATTCTTATGGCAAGAAGATGATGTGTTAGTTAGCGACTTTATCTCTACTCATGTTAAAAATCAAGAGTCAGCTGATGTATTATTAAGAGCTAATCAGGAATGGCAAGGGCAAACCTCCCGCCTGTTTGAAAACTTCTTTGAAAAAGATGATTTTGTAAAACAAACTTTTAGGGATATTGCTGCTGGTCAAAAAGGTGCAGCCGCTGCCATGGCTGAAATTAAACCAATTATTCAAGCTAAATTGGATGACTTGTTCAATCAATAATTTAAAAATTAAGCGAGAGGATGATTCCTCTCGCTTTTTGTTATGAATAGTTTAACCTAAATTTGGTTTGTCTTGTAAATAAACAAATGGTGTTGTAAACTTCTCTAATTCAAAGATAATTACTTCATTTTCTCCTTGTTTTAGAAGTGGACCTGGAATATATAGGGTTTTTTGTGGTCCGATTTCCCAGTATCGCCCAAGATTAAAACCATTGATAAAGCAGACACCTTTACCCCAGCCTGGTAAAGATAAGAATGTATCACCAATTTTCTCAATAGTAAAGGTACCTTTAAAAAAGCCTGGAATGGCCGGTTTAGTTTGATTAAACGGTAGTTTTTCCACGTTGTCTAACGGCAAACTAAAAATATCCCAATTATGTAAAAACTGGCCGTTTAGACTTACTCCATGGGTAATGCCTTTACGGTCATGTAAATGATTCCCATAGTTAACTCGCCCCATATTTTCTACTAAGATATCTAAGACAGCGCCAGCCGCTGGGATATCTATTTCTAGTTGCTCGTTTTCACTGCGCATAATAATCCCTTGAAACTCTTGATTAACGAAAACATAGGCTCGATCGCGAACATCATGGATTTTTAGTCTGTTTTTCTCGCGTGGTCCAGAAATTTCCGTTCGATAATGAATAAATCCATAATACTGGTCAAACATTTCCATTGACTGTGGGTGTAAACTGTATTTTGACTGGGAAATAATGGGTAATGCAGAAAATAAAGGACTGTAACTAGTTAATTCTACCTGGCCATAGTTGATTTTCTTGATTGGTTCAGGCAGTTTTACAGTGGCTGGATGACCAGACTCTTCTAACACTTGACGAGCGGCGTAATACTTTTCAGTAAAATCACCTGCTTCAGTTAATAAGGCATCGTAATCATAGCTAGTAATTGTTGGTTGGTATTTATCGTGACAATTAGCTCCGTTATAAAATCCGAAATTTGTTCCGCCATGAAACATATAAAAGTTAAAATGACCGCCACTTGCTAAAATATCTCGGAGGGTGTTAGCCATATCTGTTGCATCCCGAGTATGATGTGGACCGCCCCAGTGATCAAACCAGCCTATCCAAAATTCCATACATACCAATGGCAGGTTAGGCTGATATTCAAGTAATTTAGCAAAATTTTCTTTGGCACGAGATCCAAAATTTGCGGTTTTTAATACATCTGTTAATGTTCCTCCTTGCAGCATCCAGTCTGTTGGCCCATCAGAAGTAAATAATGGTACATTTATGCCGCGATTAATTAATCCATCTTTTAAATAGCTTAAATATTTGGTATCATTACCATAGCTACCATATTCATTTTCTACTTGCATAGCAAGAATCGGGCCACCATTGGTGGATTGCAAAGCTGCAAGCTTAGGGATTAGTTGATCATAAAATCGGTCAACAGCTGTTAAATATGGTTGATAACTAGAACGTAGTTTCATATTGGGGTCTTTTAATAGCCATGCTGGTAATCCTCCTAGATCCCATTCAGCACAAATATAGGGACCGGGGCGAATGATTACATATAGCCCAATTTCGGCTGCTAACTCAATAAAGGCTACGATATCAGCCATACCCGAGAAGTTAAATTGTCCTGGTTGTGGTTCATGAATGTTCCAAGCCACATAGGTTTCTACAGTATTTAAACCACAGGCTTTAAGTTTTAATAGTCGATCACGCCAATATTCGGGTACAACACGAAAATAATGTATTGCTCCGGATAGTAACGTAAAAGGTTGATCATTAAGAAAAAATTTGTCGTCTTTAACAGTCAGAATTTTCATGAGCTAACCTCCAAACTTTATGTATTCAACTTATTTATGCTATTCGGCTGTAATATGTTAAATCCTTGTTTATGACTTTAGGATAGAGCAAGGTATTCTTATATGGTAGCGTATATATTAAAAAGGTGATTTTATGAATAAGAATTCTTTTCATAAAGATGAGCGTTCTTGGAAACGAGCTAATGCTTTATTAATCATGGCTTTAAATAGCGAAGGACAAGCTCGAAATATTTTAGCAAGAAAGGCTATTAATACCAATCAAGATTATATTGATGCCTATGTTTTTTTGGGTGATGAGGCTTCTAGTTCTTTTGAACGGGAAGAATGGTATCGTATGGCTGTAAGGGTAGGTAAACGCGTTTTAGGAGATGAGTTTTTCCAAAAACATCAAGGCAACTTTTGGCAATTCCCCAAGGCACGCTCGTTTTTAGACGGATTACAAGGATTAGCTGATGAGCTATATTATCAGAATCGAGAAGAAGAAGCATTAACGTATTATCGTGAGCTTTTGCGGTTAAATAATACTGATGAGCACGGTGTTCGTCATAATGTATTTAAGATCTTGGTCAGCCGAAAGCATTATCAAGAAGCCAGGGAATTACTAAAACAATATACTAATGATACCAGTCCAAGTTGGCTTTATAATGATGTTCTGTTATCTTATTTAGTTAATGGAAAGACCAAAGAAACAGAAGAAAAGTTAAAGCGAGCATTAGCTAGCAATAGTTTGATTTGTCAGTTATTGTTAAATCCTCCACATCTTGCAGCTTTAGAAGACAATGAATTTCGTTTGATTTGTGATGAAGTAGAGTGTGTTGAGTATGTGCATTCAATGGCATATTTATGGACAGAAGAATCAGGTATTCTAGATTGGATGAAACAAATTTATGAACATCAACTTAATTCAAAATTGAAGCCGCCGCGGTCTGGAGAAAAAGCCCTGTTCTTAGCTTCTGAAGGCAGAGCCTTGCTAGTTCAAAACGAGATAGTGCAGGCTGAGCAATTGTTTTCATTAGCACTAGAGTACCAGGAGGATATGTATATTCGTAATGATTTAGCTTATTGCAAACTTGTTCTGGAAAAATATCAAGAAGCGATCGATGTGCTTCAGCCAGTGATCGCTAACGATTTTATTAATCCCTTCGGTAATATTATTGCTGCTGAGGCAGCTTACCATTTAGGCGATCAAATAAATACTAGAAGATTTATAAAGCAAGCTGTTGACCAATTTGAAGAAGGCATTAAAAGCTCTTTTTTAGGTCATGACCTAACACCTAATTGGCAGCAATTAACTTTGGTTATTAAAGATGTGGCTGGAATGGCTGGAGAACATCGCTTAGTGATATCACTTTTTAATCGTTGGAAGCAATATCTAGCACATGATGAAGATATCTTCCAAGTGGGCGTTGCTCATTTTAATTTAGGACAGTATCAAGCAGCAATTAAGTATTGGGAGAAAATTGAACAGAATGAGCAGTGGAGTCTCTTAAAGGATTATATTGAAGGGGCTAAAATTCTGCAAAGGATTTCTGTTCCAGCATTTGAATTAGAATACTTAACTCCATTTCATTTGATGACTACCTATCAACTATCAGAACATGCATTAGGAGAAACATTTGAAGAGTTAGGGGTAGTAAAATTACTGCTGATTGCTAAGTTATTTAAGGATGTTCCAGCGGAGAATCAGCAACAAATTCAGGCTATATTAATATTAACTACTTTAGATAAGTGGGGAATTGATTTTGCTAAGCAGATTCTAACTTCCAAAGATTATCCATATTCTTGGAAAGTGGCTACCTTGTTTTGTTTGGTGTCGAAGGGATATTTTAATTACGGAGATCAAGTTTCATTAATAATCGATGGTCGGTCTCAAACTATTCAAATTACTGAACAGCTTTTTGATCAAGAGTTTTTAAAAGGTGAGCCGGAGACATTGAGTTTAAACTATCTGTTAAGTTTATTCAAACGCAATCAATATGCTAAAATTGTAGAGCTAAGTGAGAATAAACTTAGTTTCCAAGCGGAACAATACTTAATGATGCATATGATAGCAGCAGCCTATTATCAAGTAGGGCAACAGGAGAAAGCCTATCAAATAGCTGATTGGTACTTTACTCAAATGATTCAAGATCAAACTGATTGCCAGGATGATTTATTACTTTTAAATGCAGGTTTATGGGCCTTACTTGGTGATAAGACACGTTGTTTTTATTGCCTTGCATCCCTTAGTCAAATGGAGTTAGATCCAGAACTACAAAATTTATATTTTTTACTACTTGATCGGAATGACAAGGAGTAACAAACTGTTATAAGAGCTATAAAAAGCAAAAAGACTGCAACAAAATTGCAGTCTTTATTTCAAAATGGCGCGCCCGGCAGGACTCGAACCTGCGGCCTTCTGATTCGAAGTCAGACACTCTATCCAGCTGAGCTACAGGCGCTAAGCATCTTTTAGTATAATATGAATAGCTTTGTTTGTCAAGTATACTATGGTTATTCTCTTTCACCTAAAGGGTAAACATTTCCGATGGGAACAGAAAACATTAGACCTGCTCCGGCTTTAGTGGCATCGCCAAGAGTGTCTTTCACGATTTGGGCAGCTTTTTCTACTTCTTCTTCGCTTTCTAGAACAGTAAAAATAGTTTTGTTATACGGACGAGCAGATTCAAAAAATTGATTTAAGCTGCCAAAGATCGGAATATTTCGGTTTTCGTTATTCATAATTGCACTTGCCATTCCTTGGCTGTCCAAAATAGTTGCACCTTTGACACCAGCTTCTAAGAAGTTGGCTAAAATTTCGTCAAGAAAGTCAGTTTGATTTAAAACGATAAATAAGGCGTACATAGTTAAGGCACCTACCTTCTATTTATTAGATTGAAACTTGTACTGGCCCTTGGTTTTCGGCTCGATCCATTCCCCCGATTTCACCAGCCTGATCAATGGCAATTTTAGCAAAAATAGGTCCGGTTGTTTCATAGACTAATACACTAAACATAATAATTGTGGTAATGGCCACAGCATATTCTGGCAGTTGTTGACGTACCAGAACTGACAACCCAATAGAAATACCCCCTTGTGGCAATAAAGCTAGACCTAGGTATTTTCTTACGGTATCTGGAGCATTAACGGATTTAGCACCGACCCAAGCTCCAAGCATTTTCCCAGCAGCTCTGGCAAAGATATAAGCAATGCCTAGTAATCCAACTGCAAATAAGATACTTAAATCTAGACTTGCCCCAGCTAAAGTAAAGAACAAGAGATAGACTGGTGGTGTAAAGTCGTTGAGCGCTAAAAACACCCTGCTAGGGTTTGGTTTTAGATTTACTAACATTGTGCCAACCATGATACAGGCCAATAGTGATGATAGATTAAGCCAGTTAGCCATTCCAGTTGTGGCAGCAATAACAGCTAATACTAGACTTAATAATTCTTCTTTATCGCTTGCTTTGCCTGCTGTTAGAACTAAAAGGAATCCCATTATAGCACCGAGGACTAATGAACCTACAACTTCTACTAGCGGTTGAGTAAACATTTGGAGAATAGAATAATTAGCGCCACCTGTAGTAATTTTCGCTAGAGATATAGCGATTCCAAAAGCTATGATCCCGTATACATCATCTAAAGCAACTACTGGGAGAATCGTTTGAGTTAAAGGACCACGAGCTCGATATTGTCTCATGACCATAAGTGTAGCCGCTGGGGCAGTAGCTGCTGACATAGAGGCAATTACAATACTAAAGGCAAAAGGTTGTTTAAAAATTACATAAGTAACAAAGAACACTATACCGATAGCACCAATTACTTCTGCAAAGGTAATAATGACTATTGATTTTCCTAGTTTGCGTAATTCTTTGATCACAAATTCATTACCAATACTAAAAGCAATACAAGCTAAAGCAAATTCACTAATAATCGAAAAAGCTTGTGTGTCTTGGTCCGAGATTAATTTAAAAAATGAAGGTCCCAATAATAAGCCTGCTAATAAATAACCAGTAACATTAGGTAGTTTGAATTTACGTGCTAGTTTACCTCCTAGAAGACCAACGACAATTACAATGCCAAGTTTAAAAAGCGTGTCCAAATTAATCATCCCTCCATCAAATATACACATATTTACAGAAAGTTTTTTTATATGCGATAATTAAAATTTTGCAAAACAAGAAGCGCATAACTTTCCTGTCATACGCTTGGTTCACTCCTGTGAGGTTAGCTGACGGATTAGGACGACCAAGTAGCCCCTCTTGAAAACTCAAGATTCACCCCAAAAATTGGTTCCCCCACTACCTAATGGAATTCGGAGATAACTAATGTGATAATATCACATGAAGTGAATAAAGTCAAAAGAAAATATTCTAGCATAGAGTCCCGTAATAGACTATAATATGTAATGGATAATCCTGTAATATGGAGGGGTGTTAAATGGCGATTTTAGTAACTGGCGGTGCTGGTTATATCGGCAGTCATACCTGTGTGGAGTTATTAAATAGCGGTTATAAGTTGGTAGTGGTAGATAATTTATCAAATAGTAAGTTTGAGGTAATTAATCGGATTAAGGAAATCACTGGGAAGGATTTTGTGTTTTCTCAGGTTGATTTATTGGATCAAGCAGCATTAGATAAAGTTTTCATTGATCATCCAATTGAAGCTGTAATCCATTTTGCTGGATTAAAAGCAGTAGGGGAGTCAGTACAAGTCCCTTTGAAGTATTACCATAACAATATTACTGGGACCTTATCTTTATGTCAGGTAATGATTGATCATAATGTTAAAAAACTTGTTTTTAGTTCTTCGGCAACTGTTTATGGAGTACCGGAAAAAGTACCAATTCCTGAAGACGCTCAGGTAAGTGCGACCAATCCCTATGGTAGAACTAAATTGATGATTGAGCAAATCTTGCAAGATTTATTTGTGTCGGATAATCAATGGTCGATTTCCCTGTTACGTTACTTTAATCCAATTGGGGCTCATGAAAGTGGTCGTATAGGCGAGGATCCTAATGGTATTCCTAATAATTTGATGCCATTTATCACCCAAGTAGCTGTCGGTAAGTTGCCAGAACTGCAGGTTTTTGGTAATGATTACCCTACACCTGATGGCACAGGAGTTCGAGACTATATTCATGTTGTTGATTTAGCCCAGGGTCATTTAAAAGCTTTAGCAAGAATCCTGGAAAAAACAGGAGTAGATATTTACAATCTAGGAACAGGTACTGGTTATAGTGTATTAGATGTAGTTGCAGCTTTTGAAAAAGCTTCTGGCAAAAAAGTACCCTATCGGATTGTGGAGCGCCGTCCAGGAGATGTGGCTGCTTGTTATGCTGATCCGGCGAAGGCCAAGTTAGAGCTAGGTTGGGAGGCAAAGAAAAATTTGGAAGATATGTGTAGAGATTCTTGGCGCTGGCAATCGAACAACCCTAACGGATATGAATAAATAGCGTTTTAGAGGAGCAAGAGCTCCTCTTTTTAGGTGTTAGTTGCGGGTAACCCCATCAACATTAATTTTGTTAGTTCCTCGTGGTACAAAAGTTTTGCAACAGGTGTCCATACAATCTGCAGCATTTACTGGCTGAATACTTTGATGTAATGGTGCATCAATGTTATCAGGGGTTTCACTGGCATAGGAGTCAGAGACAATTATTATTTCTGAGGCATGACATTTGTTTCCTTCTCCCCAATAGTGACAATTGTCAATAATACAATAGATGTTTGACATCAGATTTACCTCCTAAAATTACTGGTATTTTCAAGGTTAGTATTGACTTATTTTTAGTTAATAAAACATCAAGAATTTTTTTCTTGAAACTAAAAGATTAATAAGCTATAGTCATTAGTAGAACATACTTTTTTAGGAGGTTAAATTCATGAAAAAGGTTGCTGTATTAACTGGTGGAGGAGACTCTTCAGGAATCAATGCTCTAATTCGTTCTATTGTAGTGAACGCAACCAAACACAACTTGGAAATTTTGGGTATTAAAGAAGGCTGGCGTGGATTGCTAGAGGAAAATTTCCAAGAATTAAATATGGAGAATACAGAAGGGATTAATCGTCGTGCTGGTACGATTTTAAAAACATCCCGCACCAATCCTTTGAAAGAAGAAGGACAGGTGGAACATATTTCTGAAGTAATCAAAAAACATAACATTGATGCTTTGATTGCTATTGGTGGCGATGACACCTTAGGTGTTGCCGGTTACCTACATACCCAAGGCTTGCCTGTAGTGGGTATTCCGCAAACAATTGATAATGACATTTATGGCACTGAATATTGTGTAGGTTTTAATACCGCCGTAAACCAAGTTTTAACTGCAATCGAAGCAATGAGAGAGAGTAATATTTCTCACCAAAAGGGTATGATTGTTGAAGTAATGGGTCGCGAAAGCGGATGGATTGCTATGTATGCTGGCTTAATTGCTGAAGCAGATTATGTAATGATCCCTGAACATCCACTCAATTTCGATCATTTAATTGATTCTTTAAAAGCCAAAAAGGCACAAGGTAAAGAGGCTTGCTTAGTGATCGTTTCTGAAGGTATTGAAATCGATGGTGTAGATCGGGGCGAAGCAGTTGATGCCTTTGGTAACAAAGCCTTAGCTGGTATCTCCTATGCTGTAGCAGAGATTTTAAAACAAAAAACTGGTTGGGATAAGCGGATTCAAGTTCTTGGACATTATCAAAGAGGCGGCCAACCAACAGCTTATGAATTAAGAAATAGTATTGAAATGGGTCAATATGCTGTCCAGTTACTGGTAGAAGGAAATCTAGGTAACATGGTAGCACGGATTGATGATCAATTAACAACTGTACCTTTATCAGAAATCCGAGGTAAAAAAGGCCCAATTAGCAAGAAGTTTGAAGCAATGGCTAAACAACAAGGAATTTTTGGCATTTAGTCTGGCTCAGCCTTATGGCTGAGCTAATTTTTTTAAAGGAGAGATTAGCATTATGCTGGTTAAATTTGCTCCTTTTCCTAGAGTGGGAGAACGAACTTCTTGGCAACAATTACCACAAGCCATAAAAGAAAAGCTAATCCAGTTTGGAGAGGGCTATCTAAACTATCAGTGGCCGACTTTACCAGCTACTCATTACATGGATTATATTCGTGTTGGAAATCGCACTAGATTTGAGAAGTTATATTTTAAACGACGACAGATTTTAGCAACTTTAGTGCTCGCTGAATGTGTGGAAGCTCAAGGTAGATTTATTGATGATCTAATTAATGGAATTTGGTTAATTTGCGAAGAATCTACTTGGGTGCTGCCAGCTCATAATAATCACCAAGCACTGCCGAATATTAATGATGAAATTATTGATTTATTTCAAGCTGAAACAGGGGCACTTTTAGCTTGGAGTGATTATTTATTGAAAAGTGTATTAGATCAAGAGTCTCCTTTAATCAGCCAGCGTATTCAAGATGAGCTGCAGCGAAGAATCATCGAGCCTTATTTGAAAAATGATTATAATTGGTCTCGTCTGGCCAATAATTGGAATACTTGGATTAACTCTAATTGCTTAACTGTCTTTTTATTAACAGAAATGAATCATGAGCAAAAGTTAGCTGGAATAGAGAAGATATTAAATAGCATTGATTTTTTCTTAGCAAAGTATCCAGCCGACGGGGGATGTGATGAAGGACCCTTTTATTGGGGGAGAGCCGCTGGATCACTTTTTGATTTATTGGAGCAGCTTTATCTGGCAACAGCAGGAAATTATAGTATTTATGACCGACCAATTATTAAAAATATTGCCCGTTACATATACCAAGTAAATATTGTAGATGATTATTTTGTTAATTTTGCTGATAGCAGTGGCAAAATTGCCATTGATGCTCCAGTTGTGTATATGTTTGGTAAACGAATTGATGATCTGTGTTTATGTTCGCTAGGTGCTAGGGAACTACAGCGTCAAGGAATAGAGGGACTAATGGGGGCAGAAATCCTTTCCTTATTTCGAGTATTATTAGGACTGTTTAATTATCAAGAGATGATTACTTTTGCGAAAGAAAATCCTCGATATTATGCGCCAGATGTCTGGCTGGATCGAATTCAAGTAATGGCAGCTAGGGAAATGGCTAATTCAAATCAAGGTTTTTATCTAGCTGCTAAGGGTGGATATAATCAGGAAAGTCATAACCATAACGATGTGGGCAATTTCATTTTATATTACAATGGCGAACCAGTTATTATTGATGTGGGCGTAGGTGAGTATACAGCCAAAACTTTTAGTGAACAGCGTTATGATATTTGGACAATGCAGTCTGCCTATCATAATTTGCCTACTATTAGCGAAATTCAACAACAGGCAGGCAGCAATTACCGAGCCCAGAAGGTTAGCTATTCTGTAAATAAGCAGGAAGTGAACTTTGCTTTAGATATTAGTTCAGCCTATCCCAAAGCAGCTAATATTCACTATTGGCAACGCAGCTACGCTTTAAAACGCACTGAGCAAGCTAGTTTATTGATTACAGATCAGTTTAAGCTAAACCAAGCGCAAGAGATTACCCTGAGTTTTATGCTTTGTAAGCCTGTTAGAGTCAATGATTTAGGAATAATACACTTTTCAATAGCTAGCAATTTAAGCATGAGCTATGACTCGAATTTGTTTGCTGTGGTTTTAGAAGAGATTTTGATCAGTGATCAACGCTTGATATCAGTTTGGGGTAGCAAGCTTTATCGGTTATTGTTGAAAACGAAAAAGCCAGTTCTTAGTGGAGATTGGACTTTTGTCATCGAGAAAATTGAGCAGTAAAAAGCATAGCGGAATGTTACTATTTCCTGGGAAATAGTAGCAATCCGCCATTTTATTAGAAAACCACTCGCTTATTTCGATTACCAATCTTTATAAATAATTTTTTAGAATATATTTCCTTGTAGAAGCGCACCTCGAAAATTGCTAATGGAGTCCAGATTTCACGAAAGAAGTAATAAGGCATTATCAAGACCTTCTTCCTTAAAAATCCTTTGCTAATTAGTGACGAAATGTGTGAAAATATCAATACTTTAATAAAAAACAAACCGATCCACTGCTATAGTAAGCTCCTGGACCGGTTGCACTACTCACTCAGGATAATTTCAGTGCCCATACTCAAATTATCCGTCATCGTGTTCTCAAGAGATGCTTCAAATTCATTATTCGTTTTTCATTTAGGATAATTCAATGAAAAAAGTAAAACTCCTTCATAAAATGAACAAAAAATGTTAACCAAAGCTTAATATGATGTTCGTCCTGGTAAGCCAGGTCAGCTTGAATCAGCGGCTAATATAGGGTACTATATTAATGATAAGTAGTATAAATTATGGTTAAGATAACAGCTTAATTATAATAGTATGGAAAGGATTTGATTCAGATCTCAATTAAATCAATGTTTGTATTTTACATTCCTTTAGCGATAACAGCATTGTTAACTACTTTAACTCACACATTGTTTAATGCTGGGTTAGGCCGATTATCTAAACCGGAAATCTACATATCTGCTTTTGCAGTGGCAAAAAGCTTGATGCACCTTTTTGAAAGTCCAATTACGATGTTACGACAAACTTATTCGACTTTAGTGGTTGATCAGGACAGTATGAGAAAAGTACGGGTATTTTGTACTTGGTTGATTACTATTATCGGCATTTTATTTGCCATATTTATCTATAGTCCAATATCATTTTTGATTTTTACCAAATTAATGAATTTAGATGGAGAAACATTATCAGCAGCCATTGTTATCCTGCGTATAATTTTCTTTTTCCCGATTTTATCAGCAATTAGAAATTACTATCAAGGTATCTTAATTAAGTTTCAAGCTACCAGGTTAATTACATTATCAACAATTAGCAGAATGTTTTATGTGAGCATATTTGTTGGAGTAATCGGTCGCTTTACGCAGGTACCAGGCAGTGTTTTAGCGGGCTTAATGTTTTTAAGTGCTTTGTTAGTTGAATTAATTGTATTAATGATCGGCAAGCGATTAGTGGTAGGCAATGTCAATGAAAGAATCTTACACCTAAGTCAATTTAAGTATCTGGAGAAGCAGAATCCTTTAACTTATCGCATGATATTTACATTTATTGGTCCTTTAATTGTGATGGGATTCATTAGGTCATTAGGAACACCGCTTGTTAATGCTGGACTAGGTCAAACTTATGCACCAGAAATTGCTCTGTCTGCTTATGCAGTTGGTTGGGGATTAGGCAACATTGCTATTAGTCCATTAGGAGCATTCCATCAAATTCCAATTAGCTTTATGTCTACAACTGAAGAACAGCGAAGTTTAGTGAAAGTGTTTGGCTTCTTTGTTGCTTGTTTTTTCTCTTTTTGTATTTTCCTGATGGGTTATACTAGTTTGGGTAAATGGTTATTACTAAATTGGATTAAGGCTCCTGCTGATATTATTCAACCAGCTGTAGGTGTGTTACGCTGGATGGTAATCTTGCCATTCTTCGTGATTGTGCGAGAATATTTTTGGGGTATGTTAATGTATCAGCGGAAAACTAAGTACTTAAGTATTGGTAAAATAGTTAATTTATTGTCATTAACAGTAACCATGTTTGTAGTATCATTCCTAAATTTAGCCAATCCTGCCTTAGTGGGGGTATTTGGTATGCTCGGTTGCGAGGTAGTAGAGATAATTTATCTTTTTTGTGTTAGTAAGAAAGAAATACCAACGGTGAAGCTGCAATCGAAAACTAGTGTTAATATTTAAAGGAGAGCAATTTTTGCTCTCCTTATTTAAATGGGTTTTCATCCTTATAAAGCATGTTGGCGGGCTGATTAAACGACACGTCTTCAACGCCTAGCATTTTCATTACCGCAAATAAGGTTTTGCCAGCAGCCTTAAAGGCAATTGCGGCATGATGTGGAAACCGTTTAGCAATCAGTACATGACGATAAAAACGTCCCATTTCTTTAACAGCAAATACTCCGATGCCACCAAAGGATTTTGGATCCACATCAATAACTTCTCCTTCTGCCACATAACTTTTTAATTGACAGTCAGCTGTGCTTTGTAAACGGAATAAAGTGATTTGGCCAGGTTTGATGGTTCCTTCCAAGGTACCACGGGTAATATTTGGATCTTGTTCAGGCTCCAAAAGACGGTGCATAATCAATTGATGTTTCATCTCAGCATCTTTTAGATGACAACTTGGTGTATTGCCGCAATGGAAACCCATAAATAAATCGGTTAATTGATAATTCCTAAACTGTATTGCATTGCTTTGATACATATCTTGCGGAACCGTATTGTTAATATCTAATAAAGTAGCTGGCAGCCCAGTGGCACAGGTTACTATATATTCACTTAAAGCACCGTAAATATCGGTTTCACAAGCGACTGGAATACCTTTAGCCGCTAAGCGGGAGTTTACATAGCAAGGGACAAATCCAAATTGTGTTTGAAATGCTGGCCAGCATTTATTAGCAAAAATTCCATAGCTAGATGCACCAAGATGATTTTCCATCCAGTCTAATAGGGTTAACTCATATTGAGCTAATTTGGTTAAGATTCCAGGATGGTTATTGCCAGCATCTAGTTCTTGCTCCATTTCGTGTACTAGGTCGGGAATTCTGGGATCATTGGCATGGTTATTAAAAGACTCAAATAGATCTAGTTCGGAGTTTTCCATGATTTCCACGCCTAGATCAAATAATGGTTTAATAGGTGCATTGCAAGCTAAAAAATCTTGGGGACGTGGACCAAAACTAAAGATTTTTAGGGCAGATAGACCTAATAATACACGAGCAATATCAGTGAAGTCCTTAATCATATCAGCAATTTCACTAGGTACACCTACAGGATACTCTGGTATGTAAGGGTTCAGTTTTCTTAAGCCCAAGCTGTAAGAGGCATTTAACATGCCGCAGTAGGCGTCGCCACGACCGTTAAACAGATTATCTTGACTTTCTTCAGCGGCAGCCACAAACATAGTTGGTTTATTAAATTTTTGAGCTAATAGTGTTTCAGGTCCTTCAGGCCCAAAATTGCCTAGATAGACAACTAAAGCGTTAACTTGATTTTCTTCAAGTTCCTTTAAAGCTTGTAATACATCTTTTTCGTTCTCAATAGTTGTTGGAATTTCAACAATTTGGATATCTTTTTCCTGGCAAGCAGCAACAACAGCCTTTCGTCGATTAGTACTTAGTTCAATTGGAAAGCAGTCTCTGCTTACTGCAACGATACCCAGTTTAACATGGGGCATGTTAGTCATAGTATTACCTCCTAAATAGATCATTTCTAATATATTATACATTACTTTATATACAAAAGAAGCCTTGATTTTGGTTCAAGGCTTGATACTCGCTATTTTCTTCGTTTGCGTTTTTTAAGAGAATTGCTACGAGGGCGTTTGGTCTGATTTTTGCGGGTTTGGGGTTTAGGTCTTTCTTCTGTAATGTTGACTGGAGTTGTATTTGGTTCTTTAGTAAGTAGTTTTATAGCGGCAGCTAACAAGGTAACTGAATCATGATGTTCTAAAAGACTTTCTGCTAGCCCCCGATAACTATTTGCTGTTTGCTCTTCAATAGTTGCTATTAAGCGCTCTATTGCTACTTGTTGAGCCCCTTCACGGGCTTCAGTTAGGGTAGGAGCAGATAACCGTTGAATTTTCTTCTTGGTTAAGCGCTCTATAAATTTTAATTGGGATAATTCTCGGGGAGTGATTAAAGTTATTGCTAGTCCAGTCCGTCCTGCCCGTCCAGTCCGTCCGATTCGATGGACATAGCTTTCTGGGTCTTGCGGAATATCAAAGTTGTAAACGTGAGTTACACTGTCAATATCTAGTCCACGAGCGGCTACATCAGTGGCTACTAAAATCTCAGTTGCTCCACTGCGGAATTGACGCATAACACTATCACGCCTAGCTTGGGTTAAATCGCCATGTAAACCTTCAGCTGAATAACCACGTTTAGTTAAGGCTTCGGTTACCTCATCAACGCCCCGTTTAGTGCGACCAAAGACAATTGCGCTAGTTGGAGCATGCATATCTAATAAGTTGCAGAGGGTATCAAATTTTTTGCCATGGGGGATTTCAATGTAGTATTGTTCGGTATTGTCGACAGTCATGGCCTTGGGTGCAATTTTTACCATTGCTGGATTGTTCATAAATTTGTTAGCTAAAGCAACGATCTGCTTAGGCATGGTAGCAGAAAAGAGCAACGTTTGCCTTTGACTAGGAGCTGCTTGTAAAATAGTTTCGATATCCTCTAAGAAACCCATGTTTAGCATTTCATCTGCTTCATCTAGGACAACTATTTTAAGATTATGAAACCGAATGGTACTACGACGCAGGTGATCCATGATTCGACCAGGCGTGCCTACGATAATCTGTGGATTTTTCTTTAACGCCCTAATTTGGCGATTGATATCTTGACCACCATAAATTGGTAAGGCATGTACTCCTTTAAATTGAGCTACCTTGTTTATTTCTTCGCCTACTTGGATAGCTAGTTCTCGTGTTGGAGTAATTACTAAGGCTTGCGGTTTGTTAGCTTCCGCTGAAATTCTCTCCACAATTGGGATAGCAAAAGAAATGGTTTTACCAGTTCCGGTTGGTGCCTGGCCAATTACATCATGACCAGCCAGTGCTGGAGGGATAGTTTTTTCTTGAATAGGTGTTGCTTCTTCAAAACCAAGTTTATTAATGGCAGACATGATTTCTGCACTTAGGTTTAAATTATTAAATGTAGACAATTTCATTCTCCTTTGAATGTGATTTTTAATAATGAATGGTTCATGCTATCATATATCCTTGCTAATTACAAGACTTTTTATGATGATTATGTTGCGTTACCATTGAAATTCCTTCATAATAGAATTAAGGTGGTAATTTGTACAAGCGAAGGGTGTGTAAAAGATGAATAAACTTTCCATAGTCTTGGTTGGTATTGGCGGTTATGGTAATGGGTACGTGAAAGAGTTATTAGAAAACCCTGGAAATCGTGAGTATTCTATTGTAGGTGTTGTAGATCCGTTTCCCGAGAATGCACCAAGTTTACCTAAGTTGCACGAAATAAATGTCCCTGTTTATGATTCACTTGAAGGTTTCTATAAGGAGCATCGAGCAGATTTAGCTGTTATTTCCTCACCAATTCATTTCCACTATCAACAGACATGTTTGGCCTTAGAAAATGGCAGTCATGTTTTATGTGAAAAACCTGTTACTGCCACAGTGCAAGATGCATTGAAATTGATTGAAGCTCGGGATGAAGCTGGCAAAATAGTTGGAATTGGTTATCAATGGTCTTTTAGTAAAGCGATAAATGCCTTGAAACAAGACATTCTCGCTGGTAAACTCGGATATCCGAAGCGATTAAAAACCATTGTTTTATGGCCGCGGGATCTAGATTATTATCAGCGTGGTTGGGCAGGGAAAAAACAGGATCAGCAGGGGAATTGGATTTTAGATAGTGTAGCTAATAATGCTACTGCTCATTTTCTACATAACATGTTTTATGTTATTGGTCCAACAATGGATAGCAGTGGAAAGATTCGAGAAGTAGAAGCTGAGTTGTATAAAGCCAACGCGATCGAAAACTTTGATACTAGCATTATTAGAGTAATTACCACCGATGATGTTGAAATATTATTCTATGCTAGTCATGCAGTACGCCAATCAGTCGGTCCAACTTTTTATTATCAGTTTTCGGAAGCAGTAGTCCAGTATGATGAAACTAATGGTGTAAATAAGGAGATCACTGTACATTTTAATGACGGAACAGTGAGAAGTTATGGGGATCCAACTATGGAATCGCGGAGAAAATTATGGGTAATGATCGACGCGATTATAAATGGGGAGCCAATTCCATGCGGTATCGAAGCAGCCTTAACTCAAACAATGTGCATTAATGGTGCCCAAGAAAGTATGCTGCAAATTCAGCGTTTTCCTGATAAGGTTATTAGATTTGATGAGACTAGCAACCTTATTTACGTGGAAGGTTTAGAGCAAATTTTGCGGGAGAATTATTTAAAATGGTCGATGCCAAGCAAGGCTGAAGTCCCATGGGCTAAAGCAGGAGTAACATTGGATTTAACTAACTATACTTATTTTCCGAGTCTGGCCAGTTTAACACGATAAATAAGACAAATTTCCTATTTCCCTTACTAATTAGGAGCATATAGTATTATGAGTGATGAAATGCTGATAGAGTAGGAGGGAAAAGTGTGGGAATTCGATTCAACTGTTTATGCCCAGATGTTTTGGAAGAATATATTAATACCTGGTTCTTCATTTACACCACTAATAGCGACCACGCCTTTTTTGATGTACAGTGGCAATTAAGAGAAGTAGGAGACAACTACATTGTTGTTCGTAGACCAGTAGCAGATTTAGGTGGTTTCCAAGAAGCAGTTTTCTTGTGCAACCAGCTGGTCAGTGTAGTTGAAGCGCCGCCTCCAGCATAAGAAAATGGGAGACACACATAAAAAACCCTCTGGTTATTACCAGAGGGTTTTATTATTAGATTACTCAGTGCGTTCGATGAAGTTCCAGAAGTTATTGCTGAATAAACCTTCAACATCACGACGGATTTCTTCTTCGCTAATAGCCCATTTAGCATCTAATATATCATTGTATTTATCGATTAAGATTTCAGCGATGATTTTACGGGAATGGCTCCACTTGTAAATTAATTGGTCTAAGACACGAGCATCAGAGTGCTGTGGAATAAAGGATAGACCAAGAGTTTCCATTCTTAGACGAGTAATTTCATCAATAATACTTGGGTTGTTTAGGTACCACCAGCAGCCGAAAAGCATTAAGTTACCGAATTTACGGGCTGTAATAGCAGCTTCGTGTTGGTTTTCTTTAGATAAGAAAGTAACCATGAATTTATTTTCTGGGTAAGTTTTGCAGAGATACTCAACAGTGGAAATATCTGCTTTACCTACAGAGTCACCAGCTAAACCTAATTTGTAGTTAACGAGTTTATTTACACCGATCATCATGGCAAAAGGAATATTATGCTCACGACAAACTGGAATTACACAATTTTCTACAATCCTGGAGCGTAAAGAATTTTCAGGTACAGTAAAGGTTGGTGGTAAGGATACTGCTAGGTATAGTGCGTCCATTTTAGTAATCCAGTCGGATAAGAAACGTTTAACTTCATCAATAGATTTAGCATCAAGATCTGGGCTTACATCATAACCCCATTCTTGAAGTTTTTTGTATGAAGTAGCATAATCGTTTAATAATGGATCAACGCGTAGAGCGGCTTTAAAGCGTGGATCGTTGTTGCCAACAGTGTCCCAAACCGGTTTTTCATTTGGATCAAATGGGTCGTTAGTCATTACTACGTTTTTAACACCAGATACTTCGAAAACTTTGTCGATATACTCAGAAGTTGATAAACTAGCAAAGTATTCGCGATATGCGTTGATATCTCTAGAAGCAACGTCAAGACCTAATTCAGCTAAAACAGTTAGAACACCACGTTGTGCTTCACTGACTGGAGAATGTTCAATAAATAACTTTTGCCAGATTAAATCTGCTTGTTCTTTCTTAGAAAGAGCAAAGAATTCAGCATAATCCATTTTGCTGTAACGGAAATACTCAGCAATTAGATAGTGATAAGTAACTAGCTCATCAATACCCCAGAGTAATAATTCTCCAAAATCTTCAGCATAAATGTGAGTGTGAATGTCAGTAATTTTAACATTGTTTACTTCTCTAAGTACTACTTCCCGTAAAGTTTGTTTATCGGTAATCACATAAACTCCTCCTTAATTTGATTATTGTTTTTTGGTATTTAGTAAATCTAAATGTTTACCTATGTGTTGCTGTAGTCGAGAGGAATATAAATCTCGGTGAGTTAACAGTATTTTATATATTTCATCCCTGAACAAGTAATTTCCAGTTTCAGCTTTAGCCTGTAGAATCAGTCCATAGGTAATATGCAAAGCTTGTCTGGCATCATTCTGATTCATTAAGTTCGGCAATTGATCATCAGCTAGCTTGGTAACATCTGGAATAGCATTGGGATCAAATGTTACATGGTAATATTTTTTTGCTTCATTTAAATTATTTAGCGCAAATAGATGCATTTTGCGATATAAGTCAGGTGCAACTTCAGCAATAACTCGAACAGCCTCTAACCAGTTTGTTCCAGCTGTTTTCACGTGGTAGCGGCCTTTGGTATATTTACCAACGATGCCAAAGACTGCAAATTTATCGCTGCCAGAGTGAACACTTACTTTATAGCCAAAATGATCGGCGATTTCAGCATGCACTTTAAACTCTGCTTCAAACTGATTAATATCTCCAATATAATCAATGCCTTTTTGAAATTCGCCACAAAAACGTGGAGCAACGCTATTAACCTTGACTCCCCGCTTAATCAGCTCGTTGGCGACAAAGAAATGATCTTGCGGCGTAGTTGGAGTAGCAACTTCGTCAATACTAACTTCAAAATCAACGTCTCTGCCAGCAGGTTGAATAATATCATTATAAATTTGTTCTGCAAAATCCAATACCTTATGGTAGATTACTACCATTCTACGAAAATCATCTGCAGTGAACTTGATGACAGTTCCGCTAGCTAGGGTAAATGATTGATTTAAGTACTCAGTTTCTAAACGAGACCGTAATTTATCGGGCAGAGCTTGATATTTTTCAACCACTTGATCATCAGTTAATGAACCAACAGTATCATCAATATGTTCACTACAATCAAGAGTAATCATACTAAAGCCTAGATCAATGGCCATTTGTACGTCATTTGGTTTCTTTAAGTGGTCTCCGTCAGCACCATAGCCTGTAGTAAAGCCTTGTTCAAAGACTGCCCAAGCGGCAGCTGCTAATACCTGGGGATAGTCTCTACCAGTTAGGTCTAACTCGCGAATAGACTGCTGAGCTAAAATGGGCTTAACAGCACGATTGCGGACTGTTGCAATGTGTCCCGGAGAGGCTAAACCCAGTCGGTCGCCTAAACCAATGCTGGCACCATTTGGACCAAAGGCCTGAGGCTTTGTCCAGGGGAAAATCTCCTGTATGGCTGAGAGATTTTCTGGGGTGAGGGAGCAGACTTTTGCTTGATAATCTGCAATCTGCTCTTCCTCACCAGTAAATTTTTCTGCTAAAGCACCTACTACAACTAACTTGCGCTCCAGATCCTCGTTTACCATAAAGAATAAACTATTGTCTACAACTTGTACTGACTTAGGATAGATGGAACCAATCTCAGCTGCTGTTATTGCCGCCTGTAACTCGTCAATGCTGTTGCTGTTGTTTGGAAACACTACTCGCCAGTTCATACTGTTCCTCACCTTAAATACCTCCTTGGATTATAGGGTGACTCCGCCTTTCCAAATAGCAATTTCCCGGAACTCCATTAACTCTGCTTTGGTCTTTTTGCCAGAAGCTACAGCAATGATCTCATCTAATAGCTCAACAGCGACTTCATCAAAGGTGCGGCCTTCAGCAAGAGTTCCTGCGTTGAAATCCATCCAATGCTGCTTGTGGTTGAATAGTTTAGAGTTAGTTGCAATTTTTATAGTCGGTACGCAAGTGCCGAATGGTGTTCCTCTTCCAGTGGTAAATAGAATAATTTGGCAACCTGCTGCTGCTAAAGTTGTGGCAGCAATTAAGTCGTTACCAGGGCTGCATAACAAGTTTAATCCGGGAGTGGCTACTTGTTCAGCATAATCGCGTACAGCTACAACTTGGCTTGTGCCACCTTTTTCGGTACACCCTAAAGATTTATCCTCTAAAGTAGTAATTCCTCCCTCTTTATTTCCAGGAGATGGATTTTCATATACTGGTTGATTGTGAGAGAGAAAATACTCTTTAAAGTCATTGATCAGTTTGACAATGTCTTCATAAACTTGTTTATCTTTAGCTCGGTTCATTAGTAGGTGTTCTGCACCAAACATTTCTGGAACTTCTGTTAAAACACTAGTACCGCCTTCAGCAACGATCATATCTGAAATAACCCCCACAAGTGGGTTAGCAGTTACTCCTGACATACCATCAGATCCACCGCATTTTAGACCAATTTTCAAATGGCTAATAGGTAGTTCTTGTCGCTGAACTTGACTGGCTTTTTCTGCTAATTCAATTAGAATATCTGCACCAGCTTGAATTTCATCTTCTACTTCTTGAATTACTAGGAACTTAATCCGTTCTGGATCGTAGTCACCAAGTACTTCTTTCATTTCTGAAACTTGGTTGTTTTCACAACCTAGACCAACGATTAGTACACCAGCTGCATTAGGATGTTTAGCTAAGGATGCTAATAATTTTTGAGTGTTTTTATGGTCATCACCCAATTGGGAGCAGCCATAAGGATGTTTATATTCATAGATGCCATCAATATTATTTGCCCAAGGTTGGTTTTTAATATGAGCCATAGCTGTTTTAATCATGATAGTAGCAGTTTGGTTTGTGCAACTAACAGTTGGTAAAACCCAGATTTCATTTCTAATTCCCACTTGTCCGTCAGGACGTAAATAGCCCATAAAGGTAGTAGAATTAGGTTTTGGCAATTCTCTTGCTTGAATTGGTTGAGGATTATAAGTGTATTCTAAAGTGCCATCTAACTTAGTCTTTACATTATGGGTATGCACCCATTCGCCAACGACAATATCTTTTGTAGCAGCACCAATACTAGAACCATATTTGATTACGTCAGCTCCAGCTGCAATTGGCTTGATAGCGAATTTGTGAGCTTGTTTAATGTCTTCAAGCAGTTCAATTTTCTTGTTGTCAACTTCTACTTCTGTACCTTTTGGCAGAAAAGTAACAGCTACTGCCACATTATCTTCTGGCTTAATTTTAATAAATCTTGGCATGGGCTTTCCTCCCGCTCATAACATTTAATAACGCTTTTTCCATACCTTCAGTTGCAATAATAGAGAGATGCTTAGCAACGGTTTTAACGAAGTTATCATATTTGGTTAAGTCTGTACCCCAGAAATCTACATTGGATAAAACTTGTTCAGCAACAGCTGTATAATTATCTCCTGCTGATTGCCATAGAGCATGGAAGAATTCTAAAATACCACGATCGTCACGAATTAGATATTCTTCATCATTGCGTTTGCATACTAAGCCTTCATCAGTTAATTGAATACCATGATATAAGCTTATTAGTGCAGCTAATGAAAAAGTTAGTAAAGCTGGTTCTTCACCTTTCTCTAAGTATGGAAGTAATGAAGGTAATACTCGAGCATTGTATTTAGAAATAGAGTTTAAAGAAATATCTAACCAACGATGTTGGATAAATGGATTTTTAAATCTTTCGATTACTTGGTTAGCAAATTCATTAAGTTCGGCTAAATCCATGTCACATGTAGGAATAATTTCATCAAAGATAATAGAGTTTAAGTAAGCACCAACATTTTCATCATTTACAGCTGGTCTTACATAGTCAAATCCAGCTAAATAGGCTAAACCTACTGTGGAAGTATGAGCACCGTTTAGAATTCTTACTTTACGTGTTCTATATGGAGTCATATCTTCAACCCATTTAACTTGCAAGCCTGCTTTGTGTAATGGGAATCTTTCTTCAGTACCTTTAGGAGCTTCGATTACCCATAAGTGGAAGATTTCAGCAGTGTTGATTAGGTCATCTTTATAACCAAATCTTTCGCAGAGTTTAGCAGATTCTTCAGCTCCAGGATAACCTGTAACTATCCGGTCAACTAGGGTATTAGCAAAAATATTAGCAGTTTCTACCCAGTTAATAAAATCATCGCCTAAGTTCCATTCTTTAGCTAAACGAAGTACAATAGCTTTTAAGTTGTCACCATTACGATCAATTAATTCGCAAGGCAGTAGTAACATCCCTTTATCACTAGCACCATTAAAAGCTTTAAAACGATGATATAAATATGCGGTTACTTTTCCAGGAAAAGAAAATGGTGGATTTTGGTCTAGGGTATCAGTTGCTGAGTAAGTAATTCCAGCTTCAGTAGTATTTGAAACTAGAATATCGATGTTAGGATCAGCAGCACATTCTAAAACCTTATCCCATTCACCAACGCTTAATAAACCTCTGCTAATAGAAGTAATCACTTCTTCTTCGACAACTTCTTCGCCATTAACTAATCCGCGAGTTATCATGGTAAACAAGCCATCTTGTTCATTAAGTTTGTTTACCAAACCATGTTCAATTGGTTGAACTACAACAACACTACCGTCAAATACACCAGCATTATTTGCTTTGTGGATCATCCAATCGACAAACCCTCTTAAGAAATTACCCTCTCCAAATTGGATAACTCTTTCTTGATGGTTATTTGCTTCAGCAGCAAATTCTGGGAAATTTGTTCGGTTTAATGCTTTCATGTTTGTTTCTCCTTCCATATAGATAAATCTTTTTTGAGATTTGGCCTTTTGGTAGAAAAGAATTCTTCTAAAATAAGAGATACTGCACCAATTGAGACTGCGTTTACTCCAAGTTTAATGGGTTCAATTATTAACTTGTGAGCTGGTATTTCCATTGCTCTAGAGTGTACCGTAGTTTGTAGGATAGGTAGGATATGTTCAAGGCCAGGTAAAATATCGCCACCTAAAATAATTTTGGTTGGATTTAGTAAGTTTACTAAATTAGCCAACGCAATTCCTAAATACCGACCCATGTCTTGCAATAATTGAATGGCAAGCGGGTCTTGATTATCGGCTGCTTTAAAGATGTGTTCCGGCTCTACCTGTTCAGGACTGCCAGCCAGTGTTAGAATCTGACTTTCAACACCTTCCTTTAGTGAACGTTGAGCACGTTTGACTAATGCTTTTGTTGATGCTAAAGCCTCCAAGCAGCCATAGTTACCGCAATCACAAAGAGGCCCGTCAACGAGTAAGGTAGTATGGCCAAGTTCGCCAGCTACAAAATTGATACCTCTAAAGATTTCTCCATTGAGAAAAATCCCAGAACCAATTCCGTGTCCTACTTTTACAGCGATGAAGTTCGATAGATCTTTGCCAGCACCAAACCACCATTCACCTAGTGCCATTGCCCGTGCATTGTTTTCTAGTTGGACTGGAATTCGAAACTTTTCCTCGAGTAAGCTTACGATAGCCAGGTTTTTCCAACCAAAGGCTGGCGGGTAGAGTGCGATCCCATTATCACAATCAACCAAACCATGCATAGCTAACCCGATTCCAACAATGGAGCGGCCGTCATTATTTGCTGCGTCTAATAGTTGCTGGATTGTCTGGGTGATTACTTGTAGAATACCATCTTTAGATGTATCTTTAATTGGACAAGTGATTTTATATAAAACCTCGCCAATTAAGTTGCTAACAACGCCAATGACTTCTGTGGTTTCCACATTAATACCGATTATGTGAACTGCATCGGCTACTAAATTTAGTAGAATTGGTTTGCGTCCACCTTGTGAATCAGCGTATCCAACTTCTCGGATAAAGCCTTCATTAATTAATTCAGCAGTTATTCGTGTAACTGTGGAAGGATTTAGTTGCGTTTCTTTGGCTAGGTCAGCACGACTTAATGAGCCCTTTCGGCGTATCGTGTCTAATATTAATCGCCTATTAATTTCTTTCATAAAAGGCAGATTGCCTTTGAGACGCATTCAATTCACCTTCTTTATTTTTGAGTGCAATTAACAATAGGAAAAAACTCCGAAAAACAGCTGGTTTACGCTGGAAAAATCCTAGTTGTTTTTGTAACTTTATTGCAGCTTGCAATTAAATCATATCATTGAATCTATGTACCGTCAATAGCTGATTAATGTTAACTTTATGGGGAGTTTTAACATAGGATAAATGGGTGATTAACAATGAAAAAGCGACCAATAATCGGTTTGTTATGTATTACTTTAGTTAACCAGCCAGAATATGCGGAACTTGGTTTAGACTTAGAAGAAAAAATCCAGGATTTAGGGATTGATGTAATTGCCTTTACTCCATATGGCATTCAATGGGAACGAAATATTGTGAGCGGGAAGTTACTTGATAACGGTCAATGGATTCGGGGAGAATTACCACTGCCACAGGCCATTTATAATCGACTTTATGGAACCCATCCGAACACGATTAGCAAGTTAGCAACCTACACTGGAGACCATCGGATTTTTAATTGGACCAATCGACTTGACAAGTATCTAGTTTATCAAAGCTTATCAGAAATCCATCAGCAGATTCTACCACTTACCTTGGAGTATACAAGGGAAAACTTGATCAGCAGTTTAAACGATTTTGATCAAGTGGTTTTAAAGCCAAAGCAAGGTCATTACGGATTAAATATTTATCGGATTCATAAAGACAAGACTAATCGTTATCACGTTTATAAGCGTAAAATCAAACAACCATTTTTAAAGCTTTCTCAAAATCAATTGTTGGATTTTATAGAACAGATTCAAACCAGTGAACGTCAGTATTTAATTCAGCAATTTATCGAGCCGACACAGTGGAATGGTCGATATTTTGATATTCGTGTTTTAGTGCAAAAGGATCATATCGGTATGTGGCAAGTTACAGCTATGATTAGTAGAGTGGCTCGTAAAAATCATTTTGCTACTAATGATACTTATAAATTAGAGTTGCCAGAGATTTTATTGGCAGAAAGGAATGGAAATGCTATTCTGACCAGATTGCAAATGATATCAATTCATGTTGCGCAAATTTTGGAACAAAAACTAGCTCATTTTGGTGAACTTAGTATTGACTTTATAATTGATCGTCAGGAAAATCTATGGTTAATTGAAGTCAATGGCAAACCGCGAAAGGACTTGTTTGCTATAATAGATAATAATGAAGTAATCGAAAAAGTTTATCTTCGACCATTAGAATATGCTAAATATTTAGCAGAACGAGAATAGATGAGGTGGTAATAGTGGTAATAAAAATGGAGCAGGTTAGTTTAATTAGGGATGGAGTTACGCTACTAGACAGCATTGATTGGGAAGTCAAGGCAGGAGAGCACTGGGCAATTATAGGTTTAAACGGTTCTGGGAAAACTTTAATGCTTAATATTGTAAATGGTTATTTATTTCCTTCCCGTGGTCAAGTAGAGGTTTTAGGTAAAAAATTTGGTACTTATGATTTGCGCCAATTACGGAAATCAATAGGTTGGGTAAGTTCTTCGTTGCAGGAAAGACTATATGGTGAGGAACTAGCTTTGGCCATTGTTTTAAGTGGAAAACATGCCACTATCGGTTTGTATGAAGAACCTACCCAGGAAGATGTGGATCAGGCAGCCGATTTACTACGAATGCTTGGAGCATTGGAAGTAGCCCATCGTCCTTACCGCACTTTGTCCCAAGGCGAAAAGCAAAAAATCTTGATTGCACGGGCTTTAATTAATCAACCAAAGTTATTAGTGCTTGATGAACCTTGCACTGGCCTAGATGTTTTCGCTCGGGAACAGATCTTAGAAACAATTGAGACAATTAGTTTGGCGCCACAGTCACCTACCTTATTATATGTAACGCATCATATTGAAGAGATCTTACCAATTTTTTCCCATACCTTATTATTAAGGAAGGGACAGGTTTTTCAAAGCGGCCAAACTAAAGAATTACTGAACACCGCTACTTTTAGTAAATTTTTGCAAACAGATGTACAGGTAAGATGGGAAGGAGGGCGGCCTTGGTTAACGATGGTACAAAATAAATAGGAGGTAAACCTATGAAAAGAAAGGTTAAGCAAGTAGTTCAAGGATATCAAACGGAAGATGGCGCAGGAGTAAAGCTAGTTAGGGTCTTAGGCAATAGAACCGCAGAAGAATAAGATCCGATATTAATGCTTGATTCGTTCGATAGCACCAACCCAGAGGATTATATTGCAGGATCCCATGCACCCTCATCGCGGCATTGAAACGATTAGTTATGTGTATCGTGGTTTTATGACTCATCGGGATAGTTTGGGAAATGAAGATACAATTGGTAATGGAGAAGTTCAATGGATGACTGCCGGCTCTGGGATTTTGCATGAGGAAAAACTACCGCCAGCGGAAAGATTGCTTGGAGTACAGCTATGGTTAAATTTGCCTGCTAAAGATAAAATGGTTGCTCCCGCATATTGGACGATTAAGAATCATGAAATTCAGGAGATTCCGTTGGAAAATGGGAAAGTTCGTTTATTGGCTGGTGAATATGAAGGACGAAAGGGACATCAAAGTAAATATTTACCATTAGATTATTATGATATCCATTTAGAACCTCAAGCCTCGGTAACGATTAATACTAAACGAGAACGGTCAATAATGTTATTTACTTTGGTTGGTGAATGTTATATTGGGGGCGAGTTAGTTTAGGAAAAGACAGCAGTTAAGCTGACTGAAGGGGATTATGTGGAAATAAAGGCAGCTGACAAACCTGTTCAAGTATTATTTATCAGTTCTGTCCGCTTAGATGAACCCATACCTTGGGGAGGACCCGTGGTTATGAATACTCGGGAAGAATTGAAGCAAGCCTTTACTGATTTGGAAAATGATACATTCTTGCAAGACAAGATAACATATTAAAAACACTGATGGGGAGGACAAGCATGGAATGTTTCCGTGACTTACCAAAAGTCAATCTACATCAACACCTTGAAGGCGCAGTTCGGCCTGAAACTTTTTTGCAGTTAGTAAAAGAGTATCAAGTGGATTTGCCTATTGACACGGTAGAGGAGAGTCGGCAGTACCTTCAGGTATCTGGTACTGAATCAAGCTTAGCAGACTTTTTGGATAAGATTCATCGTATTTTTGCGGTTTCTCGTTTTCCTGGAGTATTGAAACGGTTTGCTTACGAAGCGGTGGAAGATGCTTATCGGCAAAATGTTCAATATTTAGAAATTCGTTTTGGTCCCTGGCAGCATCTAGAAAACAATCAAGGGGTACACGAACCAATTGAGCAGGTCTTGGCAGGTATTCAAGCAGCTAAACACAAATATCCGATTGATGCGCGTTTAATTGTTTGCGCTTTAAGAAATGATTCTGATCCAACAAAGAATATGGATTTAGTAGAGGTTGCTGCTGCATATCAAAATCAAGGGGTAGTTGGTTTTGATATTGCCGGTGATGAAGCTAGATACCCTGCTAGTAATTTTAAAGAAATCTTTGCTAAAGCAAAAAAGCATGGATTAGGTATCACAGTCCATGCTGGAGAAGTAGGGCCTGGTCAGTCAGTAATTGATGCCATTGTTGAATTATCAGCTGACCGGATTGGCCACGGGATACAAATCGCAGCGGATTTTAAGCTTGTTGCACAAGTGAAGCAAGCAGGGGTTACCTTAGAGGTGTGTCCAACAAGTAATGTGCATACTAAAGCAGTCAGTTCGTATGCTAGTCACCCGATTCGCACTTTATTCGAACAAGGAATCCCAATTAGTTTAGGTGATGATGATCCAACAACTTCTGGCATCAATATTTCATCAGAGTATCAAGTGTTAAAAGAAAAGTTTGATTTCAACAGTCAGGAAGTTTGTCAAATAGTATTAAATGGAGCTAGAGCAGCATTTTTGCCGGATAATGAGAAGCAGCAGTTAATTAGTCGTTTAGAATTAGACCTTAAAAAATGGCAAGCAAGGGTAGATTTTTAATTACCCTTGCTTGTGTATTGTTTGAAACGAACGATAAAGGTAGTACCTTGATTATTAGTTTCCACATCTATAATTCCATTGTGATTTGTAACGATGGTATTACAGATCGCTAGTCCTAAACCAGTGCCATCTTCTTTGGTAGTGAAGAATGGATCCCAAATGTTTTGTAAATCTTTCATTTCGATACCGGTTCCTTCATCACTAACTTCAAGATAAACATCACTAAATTTTTGATAAGTTCTTATAGTTAAAGTTTCTCCCTGATGTTTCATGGCCTCTAAGCCGTTAAAAACTAGATTTAAGATTAATTGATCTATTTTTTGCGGACATAGGTAAATGGGATTGCATTTTTGTAAATCTAGCATTAGTCGTTTATTGCAGTTATAGACTTTGGCTTCGATTAGTGGAACTAACTGGGTTACTAATTTATCTAGGGAAATCAATTCTTTTTTATAGTTATTGGTATTAGTCAACGACAAGAATTCTGAAATTATTGAGTTGGCTCGATCGATTTCTTGAATCATCATGTTAATTTTTTCTTGAGAAATTGGTTTGTCAGCTAAGCGAGCTAAATCAAGAACGGCTCGCACTACTGAAATAGGATTTCTCACTTCATGGGTAATCCCAGCAGCCATTTGGGCAATAAGTTTTAGCCGTTCTAGCCTTACGATTTCTTCCTCTAGTTTTTTCTTCTCAGTAATATCAACACAGTAAAGACTTAATCCATCATCGATAGGATAAGCTCGAATTTTGAACCAGTTATCACAATCGTATACTATGACGTTGACCGGTTTAAAACTTTGCATTGCCTCTTGGAGAGGGTCATAGATTTGAGATTTTATATTAACATCAAGTAATTCCCAAAGGAGATTTTCTGCTAGATTAGTTCTTGCTTGATTGAAGGCTATCGGATCTAGGAAATTAATGGCTGCCTGGTTACAATAGATTATTCGCCAATTTCTATCAATAGCCATATATGCTTCTGAGATGCATTCAAGTATTTGTGTAGTTCGTTCGGGATAATAATTGTTAAGTGTGGAAAATCCCAGGTTTGGGTGTGGTAGACTATCTAGTCCTGATACACAAGTTCGATTAATCACATTAGTGATGTATGAGTGTAATGATTCGTAGTTAATTGGAGTAAACAAATGATGAACTCGCTCCATATTGTAATTAGTGGCTAACTTGCTAGGTGTGCTTTGTCCATCAATTATTAGGATGATTGGAACCTGATGATGGTGATTTGATTTTCTGATTGTATTAATAAGAAAGCTTGGATCTAGCTTGCTAGAGTGATTGTCAATAATAATTAAGGAAAATTTAAATTGGGTAATCAGCATCAATACATCTTGGACTGTAGATGCTTTGGTTATGTGGAAATCGTCATGGTGAAGAATTTTATCTGGTGTAAGAATTGTGTCATTTGGAGTGCTAATAAGAAGAACATGTGCTGTACTGTTTGCATTAGGAATCGAAGCTAATTGCTGAAGGTTTAGCATAGACATCTAAGCTCAAAACTCCTCTCTGCCGCTCAAAGTCGATTAAATTATTTTTGATTTTAATCGTAATACAGTGTAGCACTTTCTTTTTGTTCTTGCTCCAATAACAGTTGTTAACGTTTTCAAATATTCTATAATGATTAAAGAAATCCTTCCTAAACTTAATGAAAAAGAAAAAACTAACAAAAGGTTATAGCCTAATTTGATTTGTTGCTATTGTTGCATTAATCAGTCTAATCCCAGCTACTTGGCAAATAGTGCTCAAAAGTGTATTATTGTATCTAAGTAAATAAATATATAATAGAAAGGTTGTTTTAGGTGGAGATCTTTTTTTACATTCTAAGTAATAACATCATTCCAATTTTCACATTAATTGCTTTAGGTTTTTTATTGAACAAAGCTTTTAATTTGGATATTTTTACGTTGAGTAAGATTAATTTTTATATTTATGTCCCCATTTTTGTCTTTGTTAATTTGCTTACTACCGAAATAGATTTTCAATTAATGCAGGCTCTTATTTTTGGTATAGTAATGTTAATTCTAAATATGGGAATTACCTCCATTGTTGCAAGATTAAGAGGATATGATTTAGGGTTAAAGAGTGCTTTTAAAAACTCGGTCATGTTTTATAACTCGGGAAATATTGGAGTTCCGTTAATTACTTTGGTTTTTAGCAGCGGCCCATTTTTAATTAATGGTGAAACGCCTTACTTGGCATTGGCTGTTACCTGCCAAGTGATGATTTTAGTAGTGCAAAATGTGACTACGAACACGTTAGGCTTTTTTAATGCTGGACGAGCTCATATGGATTGGAAGCAATCTTTAATTAATATTTGTAAAATGCCGACGATCTATGCGATACCTCTAGCTTTAATCTTAAAGTATCTTGCTGTTGACATGACTAAAGCACCGTTTTGGCCAGCATTTGAGTTTATCAGGCAAGGTTTAATTTCGGTAGCCCTTATTACTTTAGGCGTACAACTATCGCGGACAAGCTTTAATTTTAAAGATCGGGAAGTTTATTTAGCAGTGGCCATGAGATTAATTGGCGGTCCTATTTTAGCAGTCATCTTACTAAAATTATTTGGCGCTCAAGGAATTTTAGCTCAAGCATTGATGATTTCGTCTTCAGTACCAACATCGGTTAATACCGCGCTTATTGCTGTAGAATATAATAATCGCCCTGATTTTGCGTCTCAAGCAGTGATGGTTTCAACATTGCTTAGTGCGATTACTTTAACAGCTGTAATTTATTTTGCAGGCATTATCTTCCCTGTGGTGTAGCCTAATTAGGCTGGGTATTGTATTTAGGCAGAGTTTGGTATAAAATAAATGGATACATGTATCCGGCATAACTTGGTTAAGGAGGTTATTATTGTGCATCAAAAAATCTTGGAGATTTTGGAAAAGGATAGCAGAATATCCGTTGAGCAGCTGGCGGTGATGCTTGGCGCCTCTGAGGAAGAAGTTGCGGCGGAAATTAAAAAGATGGAAGCTAACCGTACTATTCTTGGTTATCATACAATGATTGATTGGGAAAAGACAAAGCGCGAATTAGTAACTGCCTTAATCGAAGTTAAGGTTACACCACAGCGTGGTATAGGTTTTGATAAAATTGCCGAACGGATTTACCAGTTTCCAGAGGTAACGGCTGTTTATTTAATGTCTGGCGGTTTTGATTTAACCGTGGTTGTCGAAGGCAAGTCCATGAAGGACGTAGCTTTATTCGTTTCTCAAAGACTAGCACCAATGGAATCTGTGCTTAGTTGTGCCACACACTTCGTATTAAAAAAATATAAGGAACATGGATTTGTTTATGGACCAGAAGAAAAGGATCAAAGGGCGGCGATCTGGTTATGATTGAATCCTTCATCAATGAGCGAGTAAAGGGAATTAAACCATCGGGTATCCGTAGGTTCTTTGATATTGCAGCGCAAATGGAGGATGTGATTTCTTTAGGAGTAGGAGAACCTGATTTTACTACGCCATGGCATGTGCGGGAAGAAGCGATTTATGCTTTGGAGAAGGGACGTACTACCTACACTTCTAACTCTGGGTTATTTGAGTTAAGGCAAGAAATCAGTCGTTATTTAGAAGAGCGCTATCAGATTAAATATCGACCGCAGGATCAAATCTTAGTTACAGTTGGAGCCAGTGAAGCAATTGATTTAGCGATTAGAGCGGTTATTCAACCGGGAGATGAGGTATTAATTCCAGAACCATCCTATGTCTCCTATTCTCCCTGCGTAATTTTGGCTGGCGGAGTTCCCGTTCCGATTCCGACTTCAGAAAAAACAGAGTTTCGTATTACTGGCGAAGATTTGGCAAGCTGTATTACGGAACGTACGCGGGTTGTGGTTTTGCCTTATCCGAATAATCCAACTGGAGCTATTATGGAGCGGCATAATTTAGAGGATATTGCTCAGGTATTACGGGAGCACAATATATTAATCGTTTCTGACGAAATTTATAGTGAATTAACTTATGGTACGAAACATGTTTCAATCGCATCGATTGAAGGAATGTATGAGCGAACATTAGTGATTAACGGATTTTCCAAATCATTTGCGATGACGGGTTGGCGGTTGGGTTATGTTGCTGGGCATCCAGCCCTAATTGCAGCTTTAACTAAAATTCATCAGTTTACAATTATGTGTGCTCCGACAGTTAGTCAATATGCAGCTGTGGAAGCTTTGCGCAATGGATTGGAATCAGTAACTAAAATGCACGAAGAATATGACTTACGGCGTCGATTTTTAGTTCATGGTTTTCGTAAGATGGGGTTAGAGTGTTTTGAGCCCAAGGGAGCTTTTTATGTATTTCCATCCATTAAAGGTCTAGGTATGTCGTCGGAAGAGTTCTGTGATCGTTTATTACGGGAAGAGCGTGTGGCTGTAGTTCCAGGTAATGCTTTTGGTGATAGCGGCGAAGGCTATATTAGATGTTCTTATGCTTACTCCCTAAAAAATCTAGAAGCGGCCTTGGAACGAATTGGCCGTTTTGTCAAGAAGGTTAGAAAAGAAAAGAATCTAGAGTAAGCCATAGTTTAGGGGAGGTTAATTTAGTAATGGGTTTAAAAGTCGTAAAATTTGGTGGTACTTCGCTTGCATCAGCGGAAGCATTTCGTAAAGTAAAAAACATTATTGAGCAAGATCCTAATAGACGGTATGTTGTTCCATCTGCTCCAGGAAAGCGGTTTAACGACGATACTAAAGTAACTGATTTGCTCTATCAATGTTATGAAGCGGTAAGTAATGGGCAGCCCTATGATCATATCTTTAATGCTATTAAAGAACGATATACTAGTATTGTGACAGGTTTAGAACTAGATTATGATATTGTTTGTCATTTAGATCACGTATATAAAACATTACCTTCTACAGTGACACCTGATTATGCGGCAAGTAGAGGTGAATACTTAAATGGTTTGCTCTTAGCCGCCTATTTAGGGGTACCGTTTGTTGATGCTGCAAATGTTATTTTCTTTAATGCTCAAGGACAACTCGATATGGCTAAAACAGAAGCAGCCATTAAAGAAAAGCTAGCAGATTATCCTCGAGCAGTGATCCCAGGTTTTTATGGCAGTTTACCAAATGGAGAAATTAAAACCTTTTCTCGAGGTGGCTCCGATATAACTGGTGCCTTAGTCGCCCGGGCTGTTAATGCAGCAATGTATGAAAATTGGACAGATGTATCTGGAATTTATATGGCAGATCCCCGGATTATTTCTCAGCCAAAAGAAATAAGCCATATTACTTATAGTGAATTACGGGAATTGGCCTATGCTGGTGCGAATGTTTTACATGAAGATGCGATTTATCCAGTTCGGCAAGTCGGAATTCCGATTAATATTCGGAACACTAATCGGCCAGAGGATCCAGGTACTTTAATTATCAGTTCTAACGGAAATGGTGAAGCGGAAAGTGATGTTACTGGTATTGCTGGTCGGAAAGACTTTGTGATTATTACAATTGAAAAAGCTTTGATGCATTCGGAAACAGGTTTTGTCCGTAGGTTATTATCAATCTTAGAGGAAGAAGATATTTCCTTTGAACATATGCCTTCCGGTATTGATAGTGTTTCCTTAGTAATCTCAGAATGCCAGTTAAAAGGCAAATTAGAGACAGTGATTGCTAAAATTGACAAGCGTTTGGAGCCAGATAAAGTTGAAGTGTTTCACGAAATTGCCTTAATTGCTACAGTGGGACGTCGGATGGTTTATAAAAAAGGAATTGCGGCTAGATTATTCACCGCCTTGGCGGAGAGTGGAATAAATATTCGGCTAATTGCTCAAGGTTCTAGTGAGATGAATATTATTATAGGGATAGAGAATAAGGACTTTGATCAGGCTGTAAAATCTATTTACAATGCTTTTGTTAATTAAATAAGTAATAAATTGCGATACTTATATTGGGTATCGCTTTTTATTTGTGGCAAAATTGTAGAAAAAGAGGGGAACTTGTAATATATATGTGCTTAATTTTATCATAAAAATTTGTTACAATTAAATTAACAACCTTTGATAATGGGAGGGTTTTCATGCGACACTTATCTAAAGCTGGCTTGTTGTTAGTGCTTATGTCATTTACTTTGATTTTAGCTGGTTGTACTGATCCTAGTCTTGGAGTAAGCATTAGCGGAGTGGAAGATGGCAAAGTTTATAGTGGAGAAGTTATTCCGGTTGTTAGTGTAGAAGATCCTGCTGTTGAAGTTACCATGGTTTTAAATGGTGATCCATATTTTGGCGATCCAATTTCAAAAGATGGTATTTATAATTTGGTGGTCACCGCCACAGATGGCGAGCAGACAGTTACTCGTGATCTTAATTTTCGAATTAAAACTGGTATGAAAAATTATCAGCTAATAGATCAGTTTGATGCTTTTGAAGGATTTACTACAGAAAATGATGCTAGCATCTCTCATAATGCAAATCCTGATTATGTAATGGCAGGTAAGTATAGCTTACGCGTTGACAAAACTGGCAGTGATGCTCGTTCCATGGTTCGACTCAGAGATTACCATCCTAATTTTGTGTCCAACTTATCTAAATATAATCGTTTAGGCTTTTGGGTTTATTTTCCAGATGTGAATTTGTTAAGACCAGATGCTGCGTTAATAGTGAATTTCTGGACTCCTAGTGGACAAAAGTCAATTAATTATCCTATCGATAACTTGAAAAATGGTTGGAATTATGTAGAAATCAATTTGCTAGATAATCCTGAGTTAGATTTGAGAACTATCAATCTAATTGAGTTCCAAGTTCGAACAGCAGATGGAAGTACAGCAATGACTTATTATTACGATGAAATTGCTATTTGGTATCAAGAATAGAAGATAAGATGTTTAAAGGCTACAGTGGAAACTGTAGCCTTTCCAATTTATAATCTCTTATCCTAGCAACATTTGAAATAAATTAACATATATTACAACAGACCAAGCCTAAGCTTGTAATAATTTGATAGGAGGAATCTTAATTGAGAAAGCTATTTATTACTGTGTTGCTAGTGATAGCTATGATTTCAACTGGTTGCTTATTGGATAAGGGAGTCCAAGAACAGTTATTGACCGAAAAAAGTATAGTTGCTAATTCGGCTAATTTGGTAAGTATTAGTTCGCTCTCTGATTTATCAACTTTGCCTTTGATTAGAAACCAAGAACAAATTTATGTACAAGGTTATTGGTCTGAAAATGATGGTGGCGGTGGAGTTTTTGTTTATGACCCAGAGAGTACCGCTAAACCTGACGGGGGAATGGTTTTAGCTGCAGGTGATGGGAAAGGACGTTGGCATCGAGTAGT
>JAAYMV010000095.1 GCA_012521185.1 Bacillota bacterium | reverse complement strand
TTGGCATTCCCGTAATATCTGTTCTTTGAATTCTTGAGTGTAATCCTTTCTTGTCACGAAACTTCCCCCCGATTTAAATGATAGCAGATGAAAGGATTTTCTCCAAACCTATTAGGGGGCTAAATAGTAAAAGGGCTTATCCGATAGGAGGGTTGAAGAAACTTATCTTCAACCACGACGAAGTTATTGTAGAACATCGAATCCCCCTTTCAAGAATCGTGGGACGAATGCTTCACAAAGGCTGACTGGAGAATTCTACCTCCTCCAAAACCTTTCTTGAAATTATAAAGTCCTGTGTTGAGCATCTTTCCCCGGTTCTCAGTGCTTGCGCCGAAGCTAAACCATTTGAATCCTTCTCCAATTGCCATCTCTATCAGGTTGTGAATTAAAAGAAGATTAGGATATTCTGTTCGTAGTTCATAGTTCAGATCCAAGTATTGGGTGTGAAATACGTTTTTAAACTTATAGACTAAGGCGAAAGCACCGTAACGACCATCCGATCTTTGTGCTTCACACGCTATTATGTTTTGGGGAAAAAGCCCTTTGAGGGCTGAAATTTCCTCAAACGTATGTGTAGATGAAGTTCCATACTTACTAGCTAAGTTCGCGTTCATACTGCCCCATATGTTAGCATCCAATCGGCAATCGAGGGAAATACTATAATCGTATTCCCGAATACACTTCCGCACCTGATTTCTCCGTTTGGGCTCATATAACTGAAAAATATCATCGGTACAACTTATGCTTGTGAGATTTATAATGTTCGTCAATGCCGTATACTCATGTCGGTATCCCCTTTTCATTAGAAAGTACGAAATCTCCTCAGTTGGTTGTGACGCATAAACCGTAGGCCGCAGCCTAAACTCCACTACCCTATATTTTGATTCGTAATATCCCAGCATAAGTCCCAATACCTGGTCAATTTCATCGACTCTTTGATTCGACTTAAATATCGGCCCAGCAAAGGTTGTTCCTGGGTGCGATACTATGTGGTTGGTGTTGGTTGACAAACAAGCAGCCATAACTAACCCTTTGACTGCACGAGAACGTTGATCAACCACCACGATTGAATCATCGCTAAACCTACTACGAGGGTGGTATGACAGATATCGATTAGTATTGATGAACTCACCGTTACTACAACAGTCCAGCACCCATTCATCAACTTTTACCAATTCTCGCTCGGGTAAATCCGAGATCTTGACTACTTCTAAGTTCAAAGACATCACCTTCGTTTTCATTATCTTCCCCTTGTGGGCAAAATCCGCCAGATACGACCAAGATCAAGGCCCATACCGTGAATAAATCCCTACGATCTGGTTTTCAATCTTCTACACGCCATACGAAGCTCTGCACGATACATATACACATATGACGCCATCACCACTAGGGTAAGTACAATTTGCCATAGCAAGTTCTCAAAAAAGAACAAACGGTTCGTAATTACGTATGCCACTACCAATCCACTGGCGACTAATGTTCGTCTTGACATCCGATGCAGTTGCATGTGTGAAGTAACCAGACACACGGCAATAACAGACGTGGTATATCCTACGACCGTTGCGACCGCGGCACCTTCCACTCCCCATAGCGGGATTAATAACCTGTTCAATACAACATTCAACAACGCACCTAACCCCAGAGAAACCGTGCTCAAATAGCTCTTTTTTACTACCAGGAATTGGTTCCCCACTGTCTGGAACAACATTAGAAGCAAAGGTGACAAGTACAAGTATGGAATAACAACAAGCCCCTCGAAGTAGCTAATAGGAAACAATAATTCGAACACCGGTCTGATAAAAGGATAGAAGAAAACGAGGCTCGCGAATGATATAATTGCCAAATACTCAAAAACCTTCGAGTTCAACGCTACTTGGCCCTCATCCTTCATCGTAGAAAAAGCAAAATAGCTCCATCCACCAGCAAAGGCCGCGTAGATTAGTGAACTAATGCTAGCAAGTTTTGTCCC
>JAAYMV010000094.1 GCA_012521185.1 Bacillota bacterium | reverse complement strand
CCTCAGGGCTAAGATCAGCATTACGGGCAGACCCTGATGTGATTTTAGTTGGTGAAATGCGTGATTTAGAAACAATTGCCACAGCAATCTCCGCAGCAGAAACCGGTCATTTAGTTTTATCAACTTTACATACTAGAGGAGCAGCCAAGACTATTGACCGAATCGTAGATGCTTTTGCCCCAGAAAATCAACAGCAAATTAGACTTCAATTATCTACAGTACTAGAAGCAGTTATTTCTCAGCAATTAATTCCCCGTAAAGATGGCCAGGGTATGGTTCCTGCCGTAGAGATTTTATTAGGAACACCGGCTGTTGGTAATATGATTCGAGAAGGAAAAACTCATCAACTTAATTCGTTAATTGAGACTGGTATCAGATTTGGCATGAAAACTTTACAATCGTCTCTTGATGAGTTAGTAGAACAGGATTTGATTGATATTGATGAGGCAAATGTGCGAATTAAACAGTGGGAGTCATAGGCTATGAAAAAGTTTACTTATAAAGCGCGGAATCGACAAGGCAAAATAGTGCAGGGTACATTAGTTATGGAAAACCGCGAACTAGCCGTTGCGAGTTTGCGGGAAAAAGGTTTATATGTTACCCATTTAAAAGAAGCTTCCAAAAGCAGATTAAGCGAAATCACTTTGTTTGAAGAACGCGGATATTTAAAAGCAAAAGTACTGGCAGTCTTTTGCCGACAATTTGCAATATTATTGGAGTCTGGACTATCCTTAGTAGGATGTTTAGAACTATTGGAGGAGCAGTCTACCAATAAGCGGTTAACCAAGGCTTTACAGCAAATCCGTTTAGATGTTACTAGTGGTACTTCGTTTACAAGTGCTGTTAATAAGCACCGTGAATTATTTCCTCATGAATTTATTCATTTAACTGAAGCAGGGGAGTTAGCAGGGGAGTTACCAGAAGTATTTAATCAGTTAGCACAGTATTATGAGCGGGAGGATGAACTGCGTAAAAAAGTTTCTGAAGCGATGATGTACCCAACGATAATTGGTGTTACAGCGGTTATTATGGTTTTAGCTTTAATATTTGTTATATTACCCATGATAGTTAAAAATTTCTCAACGATGGGTGTTGCAACACCAGTATTCACTCAAGTTATTTTAGATACAAGAGATTTATTACTGAAATATTGGTATTTAGTATTAGGCTGTTTAATCGGGTTAGGCTTACTATTACGTTGGTTTTTCTCAACAAAAAAAGGTATACATTTAAAGGATTATGTATCATTGCGAGCCCCAGTAATTGGAAATTTAAATCAAATGGTTGTATTTTCTCGATTTTGTCGAGTTTTGGCCCTTTTATTAGGCAGTGGTATTTCGATGATCAAGTCATTAGAAACAGTCACCAGATTAGTTGAAAATACGATTATTAGTGGTGAACTATATCAATCCAGACTAGCAGTGGAAAAAGGGAAAGGATTAACGGAGCCGCTCCGTAAAAGCGAATGGTTCCCAAGAATGCTGATTCAGATGGTTGCAGTGGGTGAAGAAACAGGTAATTTAGAAAGTACTTTAGAGCATTTATCAATCTATTACGATAAGGAAGTCAATTTTGCTGTGGCAGCCTTTACTAAAATTCTAGAACCCATCGTCATGTTAGTCTTAGGAGTAGTAGTTTTATTTATTCTAGCTTCGGTATACCTGCCAATGATGCAAATGGTTGGTCAAATGTAAGGAGTGATTTAATTGTGTAAAAGCTGTTTGGGATTGGATATTGGAAGTTCTAGCATAAAACTGGTAGAGTTGCGCGGAAGGGGAAGGAGCGGTTATCAATTAGTATCTGCAGCAAAGATAGACACTCCGACAAATAGTTATTATAAAGGTAAAGTTTTAGAGGCAGAGTTGATTGCAGAAGCGCTTAAAGAATTGCTTCGAGATTCAAATACCAAAACTGAGCGGGTTGTTTTAGGTTTAAATAGTGCAGATGTGATGACCAAGGTCGCTAAATACCCGAAAATGCCAGAAAAAGAACTTGAACAGGTTATTGAATTTGATATTGAAAAACTGTTTAAGCTTCCAGCAGGTGTACAAAGAGAAGAACTTACAATCAGCTTTGATCAGATAAGTGAAATCGATGATGAAGTTTCCGTATTAGTAGCTTGTTGTCCAAAACCTTTAATATATCCGTATCTTATAGCTGTGAGAGAAGCTGGCTTAGTACCTTTTATCATTGATATTGGAGCCTTTAATTTACCACGAGTGATTGATTCTAATCAACGGTATTGTTTCGTAGATTTAGGTCATACGCAAACCGTTATTTATATAGCAATTGGCGGTAAGTATCAAGTATATCGGATTTTACCAATTGGTGGTTTGGATTTAAACAAAGGAATTATGGCAGCTTTTGATACAAACGAGGATCGAGCTGAAAGGTTCAAGTTAACTTATGATATAGACTATTTGTTATTAGAAGGAACTGGACCTACAGGAATGTTACAAGCAACTATTCAACAATATGTCGGTGGAATTTTACAAACTTTAGACTATTTACGAGCTCAGTATAGAAGTTCTGCTATCGAAGAAGTCTTAGATCAAGTAGTGTTATGTGGCGGAAATGCTTTAATTGAAGGGATTGATAATTTATTACAAGAGAGATTAGGTATTGAAGTTACCATTCTTGATCCGTTTGTGCGCCTACAAATTAATCAACGAAGCCCAGATGATGCCAGTATTTACAGTTCTGCAGTAGGTCTAGCGTTAAGGGGGTTGGAAGCACCTTGAGAATTAACTTGTTACCAGTCGAAGAACGGCCTTTAGATACTTTTGCTATTCGATGGGAGTTTGTAGCCATTTTATTAGGTATTGTTTTATTGGTTTTGGTCAATGGCTACGGATTAATGCAGAATTTGCAGGTGCGAACTTTAAATTTTCAATACAATGGCATTGTTGAAGAAAATATGTTTTTAAAGATGCAACGGAATGAAGTAAATGCTATTCAAGAAAAGAATCGGGTTTTAGAAAATAAGTTAAAACACTATCAAGAGATTACCAGTATGGGAGAGAATTCAATCTCTTTGAAATCTATTTTAGAGATTACTGAATGTATTCCTACAAATGTTTGGATTGATGATTTACAGCTTCAATCGGAAATGGTAGTAATCTATGGTTATACCGTAAGTACAGCTACGGTATCACAGTTTTTGCGCAATTTGTCTGATGCAGGATTTGATGCAAATGTTAGGAACTTCGAGCAGATAGCAGGAAATGTAACTAGGTTTTCCATTGATGTAAAAGGGGGGTAGTAATTTGCTAGAATCAACAACTTATAAAGAAAAGAGTAATCTCAAGTATTGGATCATTGGAATCGTATATTTACTAGTTGTCGCCTCCTTTCTCTTTTTTGTATTTCCGCAAATTCAAGAGGCAAAGCGCATACAACAAGCAATTGATCGAGAATTAGATGAACAGCGGCTTTTAAGAGCATTCATTAATCGAAAAGGTGAGTTTGAGGAATTATTAGCCAACAATTCCCAGTTAGTAAAAGAATATGAGCAGCTAATTCCCCCTAGTTATGATTTACCAGTAGTATTATTGTCGATTCACCGCCTTGCCGATCTAGTTGGTTTAAAAATTGATAGCTTGCAGTATAGTTCCATGCAACAGGCTAATAACGTTTATTGGTATCCAATTACTTTACAGTCAAAGGGAAAGTATACCTCGATTTACCGATTTATGCAGGCTTTTAGTACACATTTACCAACTGCCAGGGCAAGGAATGTTAGATTAAGAAGTGTAAGCAGTCAAGAGATTTCCTTTAATTGTGAGTTTAGCTTATATACAATTCCTGATCATTTTGAGATTGAATATCGCTGGCAGTCGCCAGAGTGGCGTTTATTTAGTGATGTAATTAAAAATGTGGTTGGCGTTCCTTTATCGGATTTACAAGCATTTTATAATGGCGGGTTAACATTGCTAGGCATAGTCAGCACTTCTGATGGCAAAGGGCAGCGAGCATTGATTAGGTTTCAGGGCAAGGAAGAATGGAAGACAGTTGGTTCCTACGTAGGAATTGGACGGATTACCAGGATTCAATCCCAATCCGTTACACTAGATATAAACGGTTTCACAATAACTATTTCGATGGGAGGATAGGATATGAAAAAATATATGGCCATAGTACTTAGTTTATTACTCCTTGTAGTAGTCTTATCTGGGGCTGTAAATGCTCAAGCACTAGATATGGAATTTAAACAAGCACCAATTGCAGATGTTTTTCAAATTCTAGGAGAGATTGCCGGATATAATGTTTTGATAGATCCATCAGTGCAAGGAACAGTTAGCTTTTATTTAAAAGATCTAACCGTTAAAGAAGCTTTGGATTTGATTTCTAAAACCACTGGTTATGATTATGAGGTGGTAAATAATACATTGGTGGTGGCATCTAGCCAAAAAATTCAAAGTGATATCAGTAATGCCGAATTTATCTTTTTACAGTTAAGGCACGTAAGTCCAGATGCTGCTATGCAATTAGTTTCTGTAGTAGCGCCAAATGTGCGAGCTTACTGTGATTCAGCTAATAACTTATTGGTTTTATACGGAACAAAATCTCAATTAGAATATGCCAAGTCAGTCATAGAAGAATATGATGTGATTAGTTCCGGACTGCTCTTTGGTCCTGCGGGCGGTTTTATGCCTGGCGGTGCAGCTGGATTGCAAGCCTATCGGATGCCAATAAATTATGGGAATGGGGAAGGTATTCTACGTAACATTCAACGGGCATTTCCAGCTAGAAATTTTGAATGGGACAAAGATTTACAGATGATCACTGGGATTACAACACCTGAAGAATGGAAGCAGGTTGTTGAACTGATTGAACAGTTAGATGTACCTAATTTCGTTATTAAAGGAATCATTGGCAATGCCGGTGGAGAGAAGGCTATGGTATTAGTTGATTATGAGGGAAGTACGAGCTTAGTTGAAGAAGGCAGCTCCATCGCTGGTTGGACTTTAATCGAAGTGGCTGCTAAAGAGGTAGTTTTTAGTAATGGTCAACGCAGTTTCAAAGTGACGATGGGGAGGTAGGGTAATGTTTACAAAAAATGTCAGGCCTAAATCTTTCGTGTTGCTAATTGTATTGATGTTTAGCTTAGGTATCGCGAATGTTGCTCTAGCCAATACAGTTTCATTAGTTTTCGAAGATGCCGAATACCGCGATATTTTCCAAACTTTAGGGGAGATGGGTCATCTGAACGTGTTTATTGATGATTCAGTTGTGGGGCGTGGAAGTCTTAAATTATCAAACATTACAATTACGCAAGCTTTAGATCTAGTATCAGAATTAAGTGGTTATTCATATCGGGTTCGTGACGGCAACTTGCTCGTAGGAACAAAGGAACGACTTGCTCAGTATGAACAAAGAGAAATTCGTTATGTCTATACCCGATATGTTTCTAATCAAGCTATTATACCTGCTTTAAGCATGGTGATTAGCAGCAACCAGATTTATGCTCAACCAGGAACGAATTTAATCGTCTTGTCTGGTACGCAAGAAGAATTGGATCATGCTGAACAAGTGATTGCTAAGTTGGACCAACCAGCAAAATTAACGATGCAAGAACAACGGACAATCCTAAGTATTTTACAAGAAATCACTCAAGAATTGAATTTAGACCTAATTGCTGATCCTAAATTAGCAGAAGAAACCATTGTGCTTAATGCTTGGCAGATGGATCCTTGGGATGTTTTACGGACATTAGAGGAACTGTCTTTCATTGATGTTCAAATTCATGAAGATACTTTAGTAGCTTCTCAAATTGATGCTGTTGGTAAAGAAAAGATTAAAGTGTACCGTTTATATCATAGGGATCCAGAGGCAGTAGCAAATGCGATCACTTTGATCTTGCCATCTACACAAATTCAAATTGATGAGAAATCCCAGTCGGTAGTAGTACGCGCTTCTGACAGGATTCTTCGAGAAATTGATGAGTTTGTTGACGCTTATGACCAGCCATTACCTCAAGTATTTATGGAAGTTTGGATTCAAGAAATGAGCTCCGATGTTCTGCAAACTCTCGGAGTTGAGTGGGCTAATCGGTATGATGGTCTTGTCCGTGTTAATAAAGAAGAAGGCGGCTTAGCTGTCTTTGAACTTGATTTAGAACCTTGGGAAATTAACTTTGTGCTTCGGGCTCTAGAAGAAGAAGGTAAAGTAAGAGTATTAGCTAGTCCAAAGTTAGCTACTTTAAGTGGACAAGAAGCTACGATGTTCGTAGGAGACCGTGTACCTATCGCTCTAGTTGATGATGAAGGTCGTGAACGCCTTGAATTCCTAGAATCAGGGATTAGTTTGAGAGTCCTGCCTCAAGTAGGGGAAGACGGATATATTACAATTAGTGTTCGTCCAGAAGCAAGTACATTTGCTTATACAACTGGCAGTACTTATCCAACTATTCGTACTCGGGAAGCAGAAACCACTATTCGCGTAAAAGATGGACAACCTGTTTTAATTGGTGGCTTATTACAAGAACAGGAAAACGAAAGTGCATCTAAGCTTCCTATTCTAGGACAGTTGCCAATTCTTGGTTCCTTGTTTAGTAGTACCACCACAGATAATAGTGAGACTGATATGAATATCTTCTTGATTCCAAGAATTGTAACTGGGGCTGAAGGTTTGATTTCACAATCTATGTTTACTAGTGACCCAGAACTTAGTAAACAGATTCTTAATATTCCAAAGAAGAAACCAATTGATTCTTGGTTTAGCGCTTATTATGTTTATGGCAGCTGGCAATTGCAGGCTGGCTTTACAAGTAAGATTCAATTTGTGGGCTTAAGCTTAGGTTTACAATATAGCATGGATGGGGAATTTAGACTGTTAACAGACGCTGGCTTATATGCTAGTAATGGAAACAACGTTCGTGTAGAAGCTTCTATTCCGGTTACATTTGACCGTTCGGAGCTCGCTATTGGTATAGGCTTCGGATTACCATTTAAGTATCAAAGTGTAAATGTAGAACCAAATGCTGGACTATATATAATGGGTGATGAACTTCAAGGCCGTATTGGTATCCGACTAGTTAAATAATATTATTCAAGTATTTTAAAGGAGGTGATTTCAAAACGGTTGTTCGCTTACTCTAATTTCCTACGTATTATAGAACAATAATTTGAGGAGGAACTATTATGTTAAGACACTTATGGAAAAGAATTAATCAAAAAGAAGAAGGTTTTACACTTGTTGAGTTAATGGTTGTTGTGGTAATTATTGGGATTCTGGCAGCTGTTGGTATTCAACAATATGGTCGGGTACAGGAGAAGGCTAGGAATTCTGCAGATGAGGCTAATATTCAAGTGTTAGCCAGTGCTGGCCAAATGTATGCAATGACAGCTGAAACCGAACCAGAATTTAGTGTTCGTGATGGTGCTAAAACGAATATAATGGATAAATTAATT
>JAAYMV010000093.1 GCA_012521185.1 Bacillota bacterium | reverse complement strand
TCAACAACATTATGTAATAGATTACTAAACATTAAGTTCTCCTCCAACCCAAAGCCAATACCCGACATCTTAATCAGCTTCTCACTACTTACAATAATACGCTACTCCCCTTCTGTGGTCAAATTTTTCACTATAATTATATTTGCAACCACCTACTGAAAGACTTTTGGCATGCAAAATCCCCGGGGATTAAAAAACGCCCCTTTCCCAAGGGACGCTATTGCTTATAAAATGGCGGAGAGAGTGGGATTCGAACCCACGGAGGGGGTCACCCTCACACGATTTCGAGTCGTGCGCCTTCAACCGGACTCGGCCATCTCTCCGTAATAAACTATATTATATTATTTGCGGCGCATTTGAAAAAACTGCCGCATTAAAACTTTTGCTTCTTCCGCCAAAACCCCACCGGTAATTTCAAGGCGGTGGTTAAGCCGTTTATCACTGGCAATGTTATAAAGAGATTCTACAGCACCTGCTTTATCGTCCCAGGCGCCAAAAACTACACGCTCAACTCTGGCTTGCACCAGTGCCCCGGCACACATAGGGCACGGTTCTATGGTAACATAGAGTGTTGTTTGCGGCAAGCGCCAACCGCCAAGAATTTTCCCCGCCTGGCGCATTACCAGTATCTCTGCATGGGCAGTAGGATCATGCAGTTCTTCCCGGCGGTTATGATCACGAGCAAGAATTTCTCCGTCCCGCACAATCACCGCTCCGATAGGAATTTCTCCCTTGGCAAAAGCTTTTTGCGCTTCTACCAATGCTTCATACATAAACTCTTGATCGTTCAACAATCTCACACCTTATTACTTAACACCCAAAAATAAAAATACGTATAAGAACTTAAAAGCCAATGCTTCCGCATTGGCAGGTTATTTCACAGATGGCGCGCCCGGGAGGATTCGAACCTCCGACCTCCTGATTCGTAGTCAGTTACTCTATCCAGCTGAGCTACGGGCGCGTGTCACTTAAATATATTAACACAACACATTATATAATGCAAGTAATTTATCATTGTATTTTTTACCACCAACCTCTCTTGAATAACCTTTGGGCTGACTCCGGCAGCAAAAAGCATCGTTGCATGTGTATAACGTAAATCTTGAAATGATACTGGCCAAATGGCACCAAACTTAAGGCTCGTTCCATGGCAGCATTTATTTAGTAAGCCTAGTTAAATATAGGGATGGATTGAATTTTATCTTAAATTAAAACTCATTCTGGATATTAATTCCGTTTTGATGGACATCATCAAGGGAGCTTAACAGGTAGTTGATCTCATCTTTTAACTCAACCAAGTTAAAATCATTATTGCTACAGGCAATTTCTTTCACAGTTTCTATGGAAACAAGTTTAAATGTTATCATAGCGCCGTAAAAAACGTTGTCTAATAGTTTAGTTCCATGCAATCTATTCTGTTTGTTGGTTTAGTTCTTCCTGGGTGCATTTTGTGTAGATGGCCATGGCAAGGCAAGCATATGTTCGGTATCGAGCGAATAAATACAAACAATAACAGAATGATAATTTCTGATAGTTGGCAAAAAGGGGTTATGCCAGCGGTCGCGATTTTATTATTTAGAAGACTATGTTAATATATGGATATGAAATTTGATCTACAGCAATAAAGTTTAAGGAGTTGATCTTGGTACATGAATTTTCGTAAAATAGTGAGAATTTTAGTTTTGCTGGTTTTTGCAGTCCAACTGTCAGGGTGTGCTTTTTTTAAGCCAGTGGGGTGGTGCCGGCGGCGATTGAGACAGATCAGACCACGGAGTTAAAGTTAAAGGATCCTTCGTACGAGGTTGTGATTCAAGGTAAGCCACTTGATGATATAGATTGGGTGGTGTTGGATCAATTAACGACTCATAGTGACTTTAGGCAGGAATTTGATAGGGAATTTAATATACTTAGAGTTACCGAAAATGGCATACACGGTAAATCTGGATGTTTATATGTCGAGTTTAAACCCAACAAAGTCTTTAACTCGTGAGGAATTTTATACTTTAGTATTTAAGACTGAAGAAGGGGTACAAGAATTAGACATAGACGAGGACTTTGCAAAGGCTGTAGGTGGGCCAACAAACTTTACTAAATTTGCACAGTACGTAGTTGATGATGGATTCTTACAAGTGAGTAACAAGAGTTTAGATGAAACAACATATAAGGGTAAAATTACTCGTGCGGAAGCGATTTATTTAATCATAAATAGACACTTCAAAGATAAGTTAGAAGCTGTAACTGGTAAAGAAGAAGCTTTTAAGGATACTAAAAATGCTGGAGATTTAGCTTTAAAACTTAAGTTTAAAGAAAAGATTAACGGAGAAATAGTAGCTAAAGGTTTGGGATTGATTGAGGGGAATGAATCTCGTTGGGATGAGCCTTTAAGCAAGGCAGAAGCGTTAGATTTAATTATAAGAACGCAGTTGAAAAAGAATGAGTTATATGGTTATTTGAGTGAAGTAGAACGTGGTATGACAAACGTAGATAAATTCTATACTTACAAGCAAGTAGATAATAATTACTTAAAAGTTATTGGTATAGATGAGGATGGTTTAGCATACGGAGAGGATTGGACAGAGGAGCCAAGATGGGCACGGAGATATGATTTAGATACTGAAGTAGAACCAGGAATGACTGTAGCGGATTTAAAAGAGATAATCAAACAAGCACGTGAAATTGGTGAAAGATATAACTATACTGAAGAAGAGGTAGAAGAGCTGATAGATAACTGCGTTGGATACTATCTAGAAAGAACAGGCTTAACTGTAGAAATTATAGAATCTATGGAAGAAGAACCTAGTACTGGCGGTAGCAGTACAGGAGGTAGTACTGGCGGTGGTACTAGCGGTACTGGAGGTAAGAAGAACGATGGGTATACTAGACAATTTGGTGTACCTGGAACATTCCCGCCTACTGACTGGGATAAGGATGGGGATGGGATAGACGATGTATTACAAAAAAGTATAAGTAGACCTACTGGAACTGACAGAGATCCTAATTTTGGTTTGAAGTCCGATTAATGATACAATTAATTGCGAGCGATAGCTAAAAAACGTTGGTAAACATATATTATGACTTGTTAAAACCTTAAATTATTAATGGAAATAATTTACAGTCTAAGTTAGACAAAAAATTTAAGTTTAAGTGTTAAAGGAAAAGAATCTGCGATAGGCAGGTGGTTGGAGAATGAAAGCATTAAGTAAATGGTTTGTTCTAGTAATAGTATTTGCATTACTGTTAGTAATGACTACAACGGTCTTAGCAGAGACTGATATTCAAGATAGCGGAAACACCGGTGGTGGAGGTAATGAAATAAGAACAGGTAGATAT
>JAAYMV010000092.1 GCA_012521185.1 Bacillota bacterium | reverse complement strand
TCGCGGGAAACTTATTAATTAGGTAGTGGAGGAGTTAAATGAAAGCAAAAGGATTTTTGGCCATTGTTTTACATGCTCATTTGCCTTATGTTCGCCATCCGGAATTAGAATGGAGTTTAGAAGAATTATGGCTGTACGAGGCTATTACAGAAACATATTTGCCCTTGTTGCGGATATTTGATGCCTTTGAACGAGAACAGATTCCTTGTCGATTAACCATGTCAATTACGCCAACACTTGGTTCAATGTTACAGGATCAGTTATTAATAGAACGGTATCTGCGACATTTAGATAAGATGATCGACCTTTGTGAAAAAGAGTTGGAACGAACTCGATGGCAGCCAGAATTTTATCCCCTAGCGCAAATGTATTACCAGTTTTATACAGAAGCTAAAACTGACTTTTGTAAACGTTTTTCTGGCGATTTAGTACAAGCCTTTGCTGCATTTCAAGATAAAGGTTTGGTAGAGATCATCGCGTCATGTGCAACCCATGGATTTCTGCCATTAATGGATCATGCCCAGGCGGTAGATGCTCAGATTGCTGTTGGCGCTAATTGGTATCGCGAACAATTTAACAGAGATCCAGTAGGGTTTTGGTTGCCAGAATGTGGTTATGCTCTTGGTGTAGAACGTTCCTTACAGAGGCATGGAATTAAATATGTAATTACTGATACCCATGGTGTGCTTCACAGTGTACCTAGACCGCGTTATGCTGTCTATGCACCGGTGCTGCACCAAGTGGGTGTTGCATTTTTTGGTCGTGATGTGGAATCTTCTAAACAGGTTTGGAGTGCTTCAGAAGGTTATCCTGGTGATTTTGTTTATCGGGACTTTTATCGTGATATTGGCTATGATTTAGATTATGACTATGTCCGCCCATATCTTTATTCAGATTATCGTGGGCATACTGGAATTAAATACTATCGGATTACTGGCATAGAAGGTGAAAAGCTTCCCTATTGCCCGAAAGTTGCCCGTGAAAAAGCAGCTGAGCATGCTGGTAATTTTATGTTCAATCGGGAAAAACAAGTAGAATATTTAGCTAAGCATATGGATCGGGAACCGATTATTGTGGCTCCTTATGATGCTGAGCTCTTTGGGCATTGGTGGTTCGAAGGACCTCAATGGTTGGATTTCTTAGTACGAAAAATTGCCTTTGATCAAAAGACAATTAAATTAATTACACCTGGGGAATACTTAGAAAGGCACCGAATTAATCAAGTGGTGCAACCATCTGTGTCTAGTTGGGGAAACAATGGCTATAATGAAGTTTGGTTAGATGACAGTAATGAGTGGATTTATCGTCATTTGTCGGTTATGGCTAAAGAAATGGTGCAATTAGCTAATATCGAAGCTGGCGATGAAATTATAAAGCGAGCCTTATCAGCAGCCGCACGACAAGTTTTGTTGGCACAGAGTAGTGATTGGGCCTTTATTATGCAAACTGGTACAATGGTAGATTATGCTGTGTACCGTACAAACCTGCATATTCAGCGTTTCAATCTATTGAAACAGCAAATTATGGACGGATGTATTGATTTAGAGTTTTTGGAAACTGTGGAAAGCCAAGATAATCTATTCCCTAATCTAGACTACCGAGTATTTCGACAAGCTTCAGTAAACGATAAAGGAGTGAATCATGCTTGGCAACTTACATCCATCGTAAGCCAAAAGTAGCTTATTTTTGTATGGAGTTCGGTTTAGATGAAAGTTTCCCTATATATTCAGGCGGATTAGGGATTTTAGCTGGAGATATATTGAAATCGGCCTATGATTTAGGGTTGCCAATGGTTGGTGTAGGTATTTTGTGGGCAGAAGGTTACACAGATCAGTATATAGATGACCAATTATATCCTTATGACCAACCTCAAAAGTATAATCGGGATCATTTATTAGATACTGGAATTCGGGTAAAGTTGTTAATTCGGGGAGAAGAAGTTACTTGTAAAGTATGGAAGACAGAAAAGTTTGGGAATGTGCCTTTATACCTGTTAGATGCGAATATAGAGGGAAATAACCATGGCTGGATGACTCGCCGCTTATATTATGGTTCCGGTCAGGATCGGGTCGCGGCAGAAATGATTCTTGGAATTGGCGGGGTAAGAGCCTTGCGCGCACTAGGAATAGATGTAGATATTTACCATCTAAATGAGGGTCATGCAGTTTTTAGCGGATTTGAATTAATCCGAGAACATTTAAATCAAGGCATGGATTTTGAGGCTGCTTGGGAAGCTGCACGGCAAAAGATTGTCTTTACTACTCATACACCAGTAATGGCTGGAAATGAGGAGCATAGTCATAGTCTGTTAGCAGAAATGGGTGCTTGGAATGGCTTGGAATACGATCAAGCTGTGCGGATTGGCGGAGACCCTTTTAACATGACAATAGCAGGACTGCGTTTAAGTTATATTGCTAATGGTGTGTCTCAGCTGCATGGTATGACAGCCCGTTCTATGTGGCGTGGCAATGAAGGAGCATCACCAATTATTTCTGTCACCAATGGAGTGCATCAAAAGACTTGGCAGCATCCTCAAATTCGTCAGTATCATCAGACACAAGGAAACTTATGGCGACCACATATGGCTGCTAAACGAGAATTAATTGAATTTATTCGTAGTGAGACAGGAGTAAAATTTGAGGCAGATAATCTGTTGATTGGCTTTGCTCGCAGAGCGGCTGCCTATAAACGCAGCGGCTTGATTTTCAATAATCCCGAAGTTATCGATCCATTGTTACAGGATGGAACAATTCAGTTGGTTTTTGCTGGTAAATCTCATCCACAGGATGATGTTGGAAAGCAAATCCTGCAAAACTTAATGCATTATGTGAAGAAGTATCCGAAAAGTGTAGTATTCCTGGAGAACTATAACATGAAAATTGGTAGGTTACTGACGGCCGGTTGTGATGTTTGGTTAAATAATCCGCAACGTCCATTAGAAGCTTCTGGCACATCAGGAATGAAGGCGGCTATGAATGGCGTCTTAAATCTGAGCACCTTAGATGGTTGGTGGCCTGAAGGTTGTGTTCATGGAGTAAATGGCTGGCAGATCGGCGGCGGCTATGAAGGGCCAGAACAGGTAAAAGTCGATGCCGCTGACCTATATGACGTTTTAATAAATCAGATCATTCCTACCTATTACGAGAACCGCAAGATGTGGGTGGAGATGATGAGAGCTAGCATTGATATGGCTATTAACCGGTTTACCGCTGAACGCATGCTAAATGAATACTACAATCTGCTTTATCAGCCATTATTTACTTTAAAGCAGTTAAAACACCAGGTTTATCAAGCTCAAGCCACTCAAGATTCGGATACGCTAGAAATGTTTAGCCAAATATAGATTGTAATTAGGTGTTAGCCCAATCCTGGTTAAACAGTGATTGGGCTTTGGCTCATTAACAATTGGTGTTTAAATACTTTCTCAAAATCATCCGCTTTGCGTAAAGCATCCTTGATTTCTAAATCAGCAGAAGTTCGGGCAATAATCCGTAAGTTGCATATATTATCTTCAATACCGACTCTTACTTGGCTAACAGACCCTGTTTGACAACGATCTAAGCTATGAGCAATTTGTAGGATAACGGCTAATTTTTCAATTAGTTCGGCATCTTCTGGTAAGAGTGGGCCTTTTTCAATATACTCGTCTAAGTTGACTAAATGCATTCCATCGTGTGAGGCAGCGATATAAGCAACGATTACTCGCTCCCGGTGATTTAATCCATATAAAGGCGCATTGAGTAACATATAAAGGGTATGCTTGTTACGAGATTCTACACCTACTACTACACCTATCTCATGGAGTAAGCTAGCAATTAACAATAGTCGTCGAGCATGAGCATTTAAACCATGTACCCGGTGTAATTGGTCAAAAATGGTAACTGCTAGATTAGATACCTTGCGCAAATGGGTTTCTTCTAAATTATAGTAGTTAATTAAATTATCAATATGGTGAGTAATAACACTTAGGACAATTGGATCATTGGTATAGCGATTTAAATATTGATATAATAAACCATCACGAATACTAGTAGTGCTGACTACAATTTTTGAGCGATTACTAGCTTTTAACAAACATTTGATAGTGGCAACACCAGCGATCATTATATCTGCTCTAGAGTGTTCTAGCCCAGGCACTTGGAGTCTTTCAGCTAAAGTCATTTTAGCTAGTCTGTCAAACTGATACTCCACATCTTCTAGAGTCATTTCAAAGCCGTCAGTAATATCCGGAACGTATTCTTTTTCTTTACGGACAACACGGGCTAGAGAGCGAAAACTGCCACCGACTCCGATAATAGGGCCTTCCCCTTCCAGCCAGGGCATTTCTTTGAATTGATCCATTAAGTAATTTTCTAGATTAGCCAAGTTTTCAGCTGTTGGCAGATCCTTGGTTTGAAATTGATTTGTTAATGTGACAGCACCAAAGGGCAAATTATTACTCATGCCTTTCAGTCGATTGGCAATCGAAACTAATTTAATTGAACCTCCACCTAAATCAACCATCAGTCCTGAGGATTGACCGATGGTGTTTACTGTGCCTATATATCCGAGATGAGCTTCTTGTTCACCTGATAGTACTTGGAAATTAAGCCCTGTTTCATTTTTCAGACGTCGAATAAAGGCTTTTTGATTACTAGCTCTCCTTGTGGCTGCAGTGGCAACAGCTATAACTTTTTCCACCCGTTGAGCTTGGCAAAAAGATACAAATAGTTTAACGGTTTCCACGGCGTAATCCATGGCTTCTTGTGAGAGCATCCCATCTTTATCTGTGCTATCTACTAACCGAACGGTCTCTTTTAAGTTTTCTTTTTGATAATGAGCACCGTTTTCGGAAATTTGTATGATTACTAATCTTATGGAGTTTGAACCTAAATCAATGATACCTATGCGTTCCATCTTTTTCGTGCCCCCTTTGTGCTTAATTATATTTTAACAATTAGACTGTATAATAGCAAGCGAATTTACCAACTGTATTTTATCATATTACAATAACCGGAATTGGTATAGTAAATTAACAAATAAATTATAATTGATGGTCTTAATTTATTATTCGGGAACGAATAACTTTTGTTGACATTACTTTTTTTGGAAAGTATAATCGTAATAAACGAAGAGATTCGTTTACAGTAGAAAGGGGGAGTTTTGGTGGAGATAACAAAAAAAGCTGAATATGCCATCAACGCCCTTGTTGAATTAGCAATTTCCCCAGATGAATTTATCTCGTCTAAAGAAATTGCTACCCGACAACACATTCCTCCCAACTTTCTACCGCAAATTATAGCTACTTTAGGAACAAAAGGCTGGGTAGAAGGAGTACGTGGACCTGGTGGAGGAGTTAAGCTAATTGCTGAACCAGAAGATATAAGTGTTAGAGAAGTAGTTGAGTTAATCGAAGGACCAGTTGCAATCACCCGGTGCTTGGCTCATGGTGGAAACTGTGTTAAAGAGGGTAATTGCCCATTACATGGTATTTGGTATAAGGCTCAAGAAGCATTTTTAAATGTTTTATCTAATACTTCGATTGCTGATGTAGTAGCAGCCAAGCAAGCCTTAGAAAATAAAACAGAGCAGTGATTGGATTAAAGGAAGTGTAAAATTGCTTAGGATAAATAAATCTCTCTTATTAGTGGGAATAATAGTATTTGTGATCTCAACTAGTTCTGTCTGTGCTTCAGAGATTGGGTATGTTGATTATGATTTTTTATTTAATGCACATCCTGAATATACTAGCAAAAATTTGGAGTTTCAACAAGAAGTAGAGAAGTTACGATTGGAATTTAATTTAGAGTATCAAAAAGTTTCTGAAGATGAAGTGGACAAACTGCTAGAGATTTATGAGACTCGAATCGATGAACTTCACGAAAAGCTGACTGAAAGTTTATTAGAGAATATTAACAAAGCAATTGCTATCGTAGCCGAAAAAAATCAAATTAAGATAGTATTAGCTCAATCCATAGTCTTATATGGCGGAGTAGATTTAACCGAAATAGTTTTAGCCGAGCTTTACAGCTTATACGGTATGTCTGTTCCGTCAAATGTAAGATAAAAGGAAAATATTAAGGAGGGCATCTTTATGAGCAAATGGGAATGTACAGTATGTGGTTGGGTTTATGATCCAGCTGAAGGTGAACCAGGTCAAAATGTGGAGCCAGGTACTAGTTTTGAAGATCTGCCAGATGATTTCGTCTGTCCTGAATGTGGCGTAGGTAAGGATATGTTTGAAGAAGTTAGTGAGTAACAATAGATAGACAGCATGATTTTATCCGAACATTTTATTTTTATGAATTGGAGGAGCTTTAAATGGCAAAAGTTGACCATGATTTATGTATCGGTTGTGGACTTTGTGCAGAAATTTGTCCAGAGGTTTTTGTGATGAATGATGACGGTTTAGCTGACGTTATTGAAGGTTCAAGTTGTGCTGACGCAGGCTGCTGCGAAGAAGCTGCAGATTCCTGTCCAACAAATGCTATCAGCTTATAGTGTTGGTGGAGCCCCTTTTGGGGCTTTTTTTATTGCTATGGATGCGATTAACAAATGTTCCAGCCATCTACCTGCTTATATTTGATTTTTTCCGGGCATCATAAGCTTGCACCCGGATTTAAGGAGGTGAAAAGATGGCTTTAGGTTCAAGTGGAACAAATGTAAAAGTAATTCCACAAGCTTATCAAGCACTTAATCAATTTAAGTATGAGGTAGCTACAGAACTAGGAATTAATGACGAGTACAAGACAGGTTATTGGGGAAATATTTCTTCTCGTGAGTGTGGTGCAGTTGGAGGACATATGGTGCGTCGGATGATTGCTGCTGCTGAACAATCACTTGCGAACCAAGGTACCGCTGGACTAACTCAAGGTTTCCGTAACGCAACAAGCGCTGGTTTTCCTTTAGAACCAGATGCTCAATAACAAAGGCTAGGTTAAAAAAGTAGGCATCCAGTGGGATGCCTACTTGATCTTCGCTTACGATTACTTCCAGTGTAAGAATTCGAGGAACAGGATATATTAAGAATGCAGATAAAGGAGGTGAACTATTTTGGCCCGTGGCAGACGAAGGAACCAAAGGCTTGTTCCCGAAGCCGCACAAGCGATGGATAAATTTAAATATGAGGTAGCTACAGAATTAGGCATTAATGACGAGTATAAAACAGGTTATTGGGGGAATATTTCTTCCCGCGAGTGTGGAGCAGTTGGAGGACACATGGTTAGACGGATGATTGCCGCCGCTGAGCAAGCTTTGATTAATCAGCAAGGTGGATTTAACTTAGGACCAGATGCTCAACAACCTGGTGGAAAATAAATCACTCAAGCCCTAGCATTTTTTAAGCTAGGGCTTGACTTTTAACTAGTATATTTCGTATAATTGAATATGGCTGGTGATTCTATGGATAATTATTTTATGGAGCAGGCATTGGCGGAAGCAAAGAAAGCTTTAGCTATTGCAG
>JAAYMV010000091.1 GCA_012521185.1 Bacillota bacterium | reverse complement strand
TTGCGTTCCTCAAAATATAAATGAAGCCAGTTAGTTGCTGCTCGTAAATACCCTCTTGCTTCTCCCTTAAAGTCTTCGACAGTAGACAGCAACGCTGCTGAATACACGTTTTCCGAACCATCCCAACTGCCATGTAACATACGCCGAAAAGCTAATTCCTGTACTCTTTGCTCATTTTGTAAAGGTGCGATCAAATCAACATTCTTTGTAAGAAGTTCAAGCTGTCGCTTGTCGCCAGCCACTTCTTCTCCAGCACGCAAAGCTAACTTTGCTGCATCAACATATCGTTCTAACTTCAATGCAGCTTTGAAAGCAAACTGGAGACGATATACTCTAACATTTCTTTCATCGATTGGGTTATCTTTTGGAAGAAAGTCGTCGGAAAGAGCTAAGTCAATCAGTTCACTGTACTTCTCAGCTTGTAAAAGCAAAGAAGGTAATGTCTCAGCAACGTAAGTATATTTATAAGCCAATGGCTTAAGCCGTGTAACATAAAAAGCTATTTGTTCTACAGTTGCAGAAAACTTTTGTCGGAACCAAGTTTCCGTTGGTTCATCTCTAAACTGCACTGAGGTATCTGAAAGCCAGAGTGGGCGTCCTAAATCTGCAATAAAACTCTTTACTGTTGCTTCATCTACTTCAGCAGCTGTAGCAAGTACACTTAGAGGTATAAATGGGGGTAGGGTAGCAAGACCAAGACAAATTGCGTCAATGCAACTCTGATAATCAGTGGAAAGTTTTTCTTTGATATTCGCAACAGCTGAATCAAGTTGCTTTTTAATTTGCTCTTCGACTGTAGTGCCTGAAGGGCCAAGGCTATCCAAAACTTCTGTAATAGTACCAAATCCCATACTTAGAGCATTTGCCTGCACACGAGGATTACCATTATTAGTCAAACGATGGAATTCTAACCCATCAGTATCGGTTGCTTGTGGAAAGTGCCTTCTAAGATGAATCAAAGTTTCTTCCTCGGAAAACGTCTCTAATTCTAATTGAAGAATTGCACTGGAGGGTTTGAGAAGATGAATCCGTTCGGTTCTACATAGTGCAATTAGTCGGCAGCCATCGGGAAGTGGTTCACGCAATAGTTCATGTACAAAACAGGGTTGACCGAACTCTTTTGCAGCCATTTCTGCATTGTCAGCTGCATCAATTAGGATCACTAGAATTGCGTTTTCATTTGCTTTTCTTAGACATTCTGCAGCTATACGTATTCGTCCAAGAAATTTTCTTAAAATTTCATCTTCTAAAGCAGTAGATTGGGCTATTAATGGATCACATAATCCATGAGCAGCCAATTCATTTACTATCTGAACAAGTGCATCACGATGTCGATGTCGCGGCTCGCTTCTATTTCGATATCGACCACCCCCGAAACAATCATAAACAATTCCCAGTGAGCCTAGTGGCAAGGAATTTGCTATTTGACGTGCGAAAATTGACTTGCCAACACCTCCCGCAGCATGGATTATTATGGGCGTCGAGGCATTAAGAATGTAATCCAGTAGTATCTGATGTTGTTTTCGCGGGATGGCATTATCTAGTTTTTCAAACTCTGGTGGGGCAGGATACAAATCCCTTTCAGAAGTAACCCCAAAACGTTTAAATATATCCTCACGAACAATTAGTCCGTTTGAATTGGGTAATGCTTTATCCTGTACTAGAGCAGTAATACCCTCGATCTGAGGATCATCAACAGTTCCAGCAAGTAGTTGTGAAATCTCGACATGAAGTTCGTGCCGCTGTGCACTATAATCTCCTTCTCCATCAGCAAACTTAAGCGAAGCACAGAATTCAATCAGTTCTTTACCTTTCAAATTTGTGTACTTTTCAAGGGTGTTCTGAAAGCGCGTGTTTACTGGGCCACCTTTTCCAATTGTAAGTATGTTTCGCTTGAAACTTTCAGAAATTGGCCTGTTAGTAACAATTGAAAAGGTTACTTTTGGAGAATTAGGGGTTTTATTATCTCCACAGAAATGTTGGAAATACCGTTTTGCAAATCCCTCAATCGTATCTTTTAGATCACTCAAGTTAAAAGGTTGCTCTTTCCTTACAGTGGTGTGCTTCAGTTGGAAATATGCGATTTCTTGCGAGTCGCTTTCAGCTGATTCTGAGTATTCAGCAACATCAATTACATATTCGCCAGCCAGTTCCCTTTCCTTAGATCCCTCAATTATAATATAACGCAGTGGGGATTTAGGATATATCATTCTAAGGCAACGACGTGCGGCCCAACGATAATGAAAAACGTCGCCTGCTCTTGAATATCTTACTAATTCATTTTGCATACAATTTAATGCCCCTTTTCTAATTTTTACACTATGTGCTTATCAGTGTTATATCATGAACAGTATTCATGTATTTCATATATCTATCGAACTATCCATTAAAGACATAATTCTATCTATATAATCAACACAAAAAACCAAAAGATCACAACTTGCCTTTAGCTTTTGAACGAGCATCTGCAGGCTTGTCCGCTTCTTTTGGAATTGCCCACGCCCAGCCTAACCGAACTGCCCCCGCAACCCGTCCTTGCTCACATAGAAGCTGAACCCTGCGCTGGGATATTCCCCATTTTTCTGCTGCTTCTTTTGCCGTAATATAGTCCATTCCTTATACCTCGCAGAAATATTTTCCATATAAATATTGTATACGAAGAAACGAATGAAAACAATGAATTCTGTGAATTATTTCTATGAAGGAACTAATCGAGCAAGTAATATACATGAATAAAAACAGCCGCCATTCTGCTTTTCACAGTTTGGCGGTTGTCTTTTCCCGGTAATGTTATTTTTCACTCAGCGTCTGCTCCATTTCAAAACCTGATTTGAATTTTATGATAATCTTGTCCTTTGACACGACCTTAATATTATGTATAAGCTGCCTGACAAGCTGGTTATCAAATTCCGATAATTTGCAGTCTGCAGTGTCCAGAAACTTTTTCATATCCTCGATTCTTCTCTGGAAGCTATCTTGCCTGGCTTCCTGTTCAGTATATTGCGTTTTCTTCTTCTGGAGTTCTCTCAACTCGGAGGAGATTTTAGCATAGTGCTCGTCAAAGTCCGTATTATCTGCTCCACATCTTGCATT